>NZ_JCALDY010000010.1:0-205123 GCF_059813095.1 Mycobacterium sp. NGS22 | reverse complement strand
GGCGCATTGGCAGGCGACAAGGCGGCGTCCAGACGTTGCGTGCCCGCGCGAAGAGTCATCAAGCGCCGCAACCGATTCCGCTCGCACACCCCCGACTCGGCCGCCGTGCAATCAAATCCGCTGCCTCCCACAGTGATTCATTACCGGAGGCTGCCGTGCGACAAACGCTAGTCCGGCACGCCGCAGCGGGCTCTGCGTCCTCGTCGAGCAGTTCGATTCGGCATGAGCCGTCAAATGCGTTGGCCCCGTTGGCTCTATCTCGACTAGTTGGCGATCGAGTCGGCGAGTGTCCTAAAGCCGGTGTTCGCCAGCAGCTGGAAAAGGCCGCCAAACCTGGTGCCACCCAAAGTCAGGTTGATCGGGATGTTTATGCCAAACAGCTCCAAAGGCACCGTCGCCGTGATGGCATGCGGCGGCACCAGCAGCCCGCTGAACGGCAGATGGGCGACGACCGGAATATTGAGATCACCGAGCACAGGCACAGTGAACGTCACCGGCAGTGGTAGATCCACGATGGCTTCACCGTTGAGCAGACCGTTCAAGATGTATGCAGGCGCGTCGATCACGCCGCCAGCCACCTGGATCGCATTGCCGGTCGCTATGCCGCCCCCGATGACCGTCCCGGCGGTTGCCAACCCGTCGAGCGCCGCGACTGGTGCGCCTGCCACACCGAAGAGAAGCGATAGCGGTAACCCGAAGTTCGCACCGAGTATCAGCGCCGGGGGAATCACGGTTCCGCTGATCGTGGTCGAAACACTGGTATCGGCGAGCGCGGTGAAGAACCGGCCGAAGTTGTTGGGAATCTGGGCGGGTACGGAATCGGCCGGCAGCAGGGTGCTGAATCCGCTGAGATTCTGGCCGGGTAAAGACAGGACCGGGAACAGATCGCCGATCGGTCCGACGAGCTTGATGTCCGCCAGGTTGCTGGTGTCGAATCCGCTCAAGAAGATGTTGAGCACAGCCGAGGTGCCGTCGGTTACCGCGAGGTTGTACTGGCCCGTCGCGATGTCTTGGCTGACCTTGGCCCAGTCGGCCGGGAAGTTCGCTAGGTTCGCCGACAGGTCGCGGCTGAAAGCCGAGAAGGACGTGTTGAGGGTCTGGAAGTTTCCGACCGTACCGCTGACAATGCCGCTGGCAGCAGCTTGGAAGTCGGTTGCCGCGTTACCCGAGGCGAAGTACCCCAGACCGGTCTGCGCGACGAGACCGGGATTCTGCGCCGCGTAGGCGAGTTCGGCGCCGATCTGGGCCCCGTAACCCTGCTGGTTGGCAACGATCTGCCGCAGCAACGGGAACGGGTCAGCGGCAAAAGCATTGCTGAGCGCAGCCAGATTGTTGCCGGTGTTGACGAAGAGTTGCTGCCAGGCACCGCCAATCGGGGGCCGGTGACGACCCCGCCGGTGCTCGGGAACAGTCCGGGGAGCAGCACAGAGCCCAGCCCTTGCAGCTGGCCCGTGAGGAACTGGGCGCCGGTGCCGCCGAGCAGCGCCGATATCCCGGCGCCGAACTGCTGGCCGGCGGCGTTGAAGACCGGGCCGAGCGGTCCGCCGCCGACCAAGGAGGTCAGGAAGCCGTTGCCGCCGACGAGCGGTCCCAGCAAACCGCCGGTGCCGCCGAACAGAATCGGGCCCAGCAATCCGCCGCTGCCGCCGAGCAGCCCACCGAGGCCGCCGCCCGTGCTGGCGCCACCGCCCAGGATCGGCCCTAGGATCCCGCCGAGCGGGTCGGCGGCGGCCGCCGAGCCGTTCAGTAGCTGCCTTTCCGCGTTGGCGATCTCGGCGCCGACGTACGCCGCCGCGCCGCTGCTCAACGCACGGACGAACTCGGCGTGAAACGCCGCAGCTTGCGTGTTGACGGCTTGGAATTCTTCGCCGAATCTGCCGAACAGCTGAGATATCGCAGCCGAGATCTCGTCCGAGGCGGCGACAGCAATGCGCGTGGTCGGGGCCGAGAATGCCGCTGCAACCTCACCTAACGAGGAGCCGATGCCTTCCAGCTGTCCGGTTGCCGCCGTAATCCATTCCGGATCGGTGATCACAAACGACACAGCCATCTCCCGTCGACGCCTGATTTACGCCGGGCATGTACCCGGATGCGATGACGGTGAAACGCCAGTGCGGCATTGTTTTTTGACGAGCTAATGAACTAATGGCGCTGCCATTTTGAATTCATTGACACTTACGCGATGGCCGCCGCGAGTTGAGTCGGCGCGTAGCTCAATAGGGCGGGAATGAGACCGCCGGCAGGAGTGCCGGTCAGGACGATGGTGACGGGCACACCCAACACTGAGACCGTCGCGGTGAACGGGCGCAGCGGGGAGAGAATTCCGCCGAGCGGGATGCCGGCCGTCGCAGGCGGCAAGCCCGGCAGCGATAGCGTCAACGGCAGCGTCGCCTCGCCGTTGAGAAAGCCGTCGGCGATGTTGGCCGGGGCCCCGACAAACGCCGCGAACGCGGCCGACGCATTCCCGGCCTGCACCGCACTGAAAAACGTCGTCGTGCTGTCGGCCGCCGCCATCAGCGTGGTGACCGGTGAACCGAGAGCGTTGATCGCCATCACCAACGGCAAACCGAAGGTCATACTCCCGCCCGGTATCGGCGAGACGGTGATCGAGGCCGCGATGGTTGTGTCGGTAAGGCTCTGGATCACGTTGGTCGTGTTCTGCGCGAAATCTCCGGGAATGCTCAAGATCGGCAACAGGTCGCCCAGTGTGCCGACCGGCTTGATGTTCGTGAGATCAGACGTGTCAAGACCGGTGATCAAAGTACCGAGCAACGCCCCGCCGACTGTGCGCACCGCGCCACTCGGGTTGCCCGCCAGTAGTTCTTGGAAGGCGACCGGCAGACTCGGCGGTATCCCGGCTAACCCGATCGAGAAGTCCCTGGCCGCGTTGGTGAGCGATGCCAGGGTCAGCTCGCTGTAGCCGTATTGGTTGGTGAGGAATTGCTGCAGGAAGGGTGCCGGGTTGGCCAGCCAGTTGTTGCTGATGCTTTCCAGGTTCGTCACCGTGTTGTTGATCAGGTCCTGGTAGGGCTCGAAGATGGGGATGCTGCCGCTGACGGCGGCGGCCGCCGCGGCCCCACCGGGCAGGCCGAACAAGGTTTGGCCGGGGTTACCGGCACTCCCGGTGGCCCCCGGTGTAGCGCCGGCTCCACCGCCGCCCCCTGCTCCGCCGTCGCCGCCGACGAGCACCGCGTTGCCGCCGTTGCCGCCCGACCCGCCGGCGCCACCTGTGCCGCCGTTGGTGTGCGCCCCACCTGTGCCGCCGGCGCCGCCGTCGCCTGCACTACCGAGACCGAAAGCATTGCCACCAGCACCACCCACACCACCGGCCCCACCAGGAGTCGAGGCACTGTTCCTAGCCGTAGTTCCACCGGTGCCGCCGGTTCCGCCATCGCCGCCGCTGCCGGCGAACAGCCCGCCCGCGCCGCCCTGGCCGCCGGCTCCGCCGCGCCCGCCGGAACCCCCGGTAAGAGTGCTGGAATTGGTGTTGTTCCCACCCGTCCCGCCGGCGCCGCCGGCCCCCCCGTCGCCGAACAGGCTGGCGTTGCCGCCCGCACCGCCGGCGCCGCCGGCACCGGCACCCGTTGCCGCCGTGTTGTTGGCGCCCGCGCCACCGGCACCCCCAGCACCACCGGCGCCGAACAGCAGGCCGGCATTGCCGCCGGCCCCGCCGACCCCACCGGTTTGGCTGGCCAGCAGCGACGTCGAGCCGGTGCCGCCGACCCCGCCGTCACCGCCGAAGCCCAACAGTCCGACGTTGCCGCCCGCACCGCCCGCCGCGCTGTTGGTGCCGCCGGCCGATCCGCCGTCGCCGCCGCGGCCGACGAAGGTGTTCCCGCCCGCTCCGCCCGCGCCCGCGCTGCTCGACCCGCCATCACCGCCTTCGCCGAAGAACGCATTGCCGCCGACACCGCCGGCACCGGTCGTGCTGGAACCACCGGCGCCACCGTTGCCGACGAACCCACCGTCCGCGCCGGCTGCACCTGTTCCGACGCCACCGGCGCCGCCGTTGCCGTAGAACAGTCCGGCGCGGCCCGCAGCGCCACCGCTCGGCCCTGCGCCGCCGTCTCCGCCGTTGCCGAAGAACACGGCATTGCCGCCGGCTCCGGCAGCGCCTGCGCCGCCGCTTGCCCCGCCGATGCCGCCGTTGCCGTAGAACAACCCACCCCGGCCACCGCTACCGCCCGCACCGGCTGCGCCGCCTCCGGCCCCGCCGGCGCCGCCGTTGCCGAACAGACCCGCGGCTCCACCGTTGCCGCCGGTTCCGCCATTCGGTCCCCCGGCACCGCCTGTGCCACCGTTGCCGTACAAGATGCCGCCGGGCGCGCCGTCTCCGCCGCGTCCGGCCAAAACCCCGGCGGCCCCGTCGGCGCCGTCGCCGATCAGCGGGCGCCCGAGCAGCGCCTCGGCGGGTGCGTTCACCGCGGCGGCCAACGCCTGGGTGGCATTCGCAGCCTCGGCGGCCGCATAGGAGGCAGCGCCCGCGTTCAACGTCTGCACGAACTGGGCGTGAAACGCCGTCGCCTGTGCACTCAGCGTCTGGAATTGTTGGCCATAACTGCCGAACAATTGCGAAATTGCGGTCGACACCTCGTCTGCCGCAGCGGCGGCCAATCCGGTCGTCGGACCCGCCGCAGCGGCGGCGGCGTCACCGAGTGCGTTACGAAGTACGGCCAAATTGTCAGCGGCGACCGTGACCAGATCCGGTGTGGTAGCTAAGAACGACATTTTCAGCTTCCCTCGCTTCTGGCAAAGTGCACCTGAATCAGGTCAGGGTGAAACGCAGCCTAAGTCCAACTCTCACAAACGCGGGGCCGATTTGCCGCGATTGGCACCATTACAGATAACTGGACCGGCTTTATCACCCTGCTGCCTGAAACGCCGGTGCCAGCGGCAGGCCGAGCGAGCCGGCAGGACGTTTTCAGCTACGCAGTACCGCGCCGACCCGCTCGGCGGCGAAGCGGACCGCGGCGTCGCGGGCCGCGCTGGCGTCGTCTTCGGTCAGTGTCCGGTCGGGGGCGCGAAACCGCAGCGCGAACGTCAGCGACTTGCGGTCCTCGCCTATCTGGGCTCCGGCGTACACGTCGAACAGTTGGATGTGTTCGAGCAACTCCCCGGCCCCTTCGCGGACGGCGTCCTCGACCGCTTGGGCGGGCACGTCATCGGGCACCACCAGGCTGACGTCCTGGAACACCGCCGGGAACGGGGACACCCGCGGTGCCGGCAGCACTCCCGCTATCGGTAGCGCGTCCAGGTTCAACTCGATGGCGCAGGTGCCTTTCGGCAGGCCGGCGCGCTCGATCACAGCCGGATGCAACTGCCCGGCGTGACCGATCAACGTGTCGGCGATCAGTACCTCGGCGCACCGGCCCGGATGCCACGGCAGGTACTGCGTCGCCCGGAAGACGACCTCGACGCCGCTGGCGCGCGCGACGACCCGCACCGCCTCGAACGCATCGGCGGCCTCCACGGGCCGGCCCGCCCCCCACGGACCGCGCGGCTCGCGCAGTCCGGCCAGCACCGCGGCCAGATGCTGCGGTTGGCGCGGCAAGGACGCGTCCAGTGTGGCAATCTCGGCGTCGGTGGGTCGGCGGTCGACCGGGATCAACTCGACGCCGCGGGTCTGTTCGGTCGGCTGGACCACCTGCGCAATCGCGAACAGCGCGGCATCCCCCAAACCGCGGGATACGTTGCGCCCCAGCGCTTCCAGCAGGGCCGGCAACAGTGTGGTGGCCAGCTGCGGACGGTCGGCCTCCAGCGGATTGACCACGTTGGTGGTATTGCGGCGGGGATCGTCGGCGGGCAGGCCCCAGACGTCGAACACCCCGGCCGGCAGGAACGGTGTCGGCAGGATCTCGACGTAGCCGGACAGCGCCAGCGATTTGCCGACCGCGCGGCGACGCCGCTGCTGGGGCGTGAGTCCGCGACCCGCCGGCGCTGCCGGCAGCACCGACGGGATGACTTCGAGACCCTCGAGCCGCAGCACCTCCTCGACCAGGTCGGCGGGCTGCACCAGATCCGGGCGCCAACTCGGCGGCGTGACGGTCAGAGTGACTTCGTCCGATTCCACCTGTGCACCGATCTGGGCCAGTCGCCGGGCTGTGGTGCCCGCGGGGTAGGACACGCCGGCGAAGCGGTCCGGCAGGTCGGCGGGAATCCGGATCGGCGAGCCGGCCCAATCCAAGACCGAGGTGCCGACCGGGGGATCACCGCGCCAGTCGGTCAAGGTGGGTTCGGCGGTTCCCCCGGCGATGTCGACCAGCAACCGCGCGCAGCGATCCAGCACGGCCACCGAGATGGCGGGGTCGACGGCGCGTTCGTAACGGCGGGCGGCCTCGCTGGGCAGATGGAGTCGGCGCTGGGTGCGCGAGATCGCGGCCGGGTTCCACACCGCCGCTTCCAGCAGGACGTCGGTGGAGTCGGCGCGCACCTCGGTGCTGGCCGCGCCCATGACGCCGCCGATCGCCGTCGTCGCGACCTCGTCGACGATCAGGACATCGACGGGTTCGAGCTTGCGTTCGATGTCGTCGAGGGTGACGACGGTCTCGCCGGGACGGGCGAAGCGCACCGCGAAGCCCCCGGTGATGCGCGCCCGGTCGTGAGCGTGCATCGGGTGACCGAGCTCGAGCATGACGTAGTTGGTGACGTCGACGGCCGGTGCGGTAGCGCGGATTCCGCACAACAGCAGTCGTCGCTGCAGCCACCACGGCGACACCGCGGCGGGGTCGATCCCGGTGACCGGACGCAGCGCGAAACGGCGCACACCGGTGTCGGGGTCCACCACCAGTGGCCAGGCCTCGCCGTCGGCCGGCAACGGCGAAACCGAAGCTGGGTCGACGAAATCGAGGTCATACGCGCAGGCGATCTCGCGGGCCAGGCCGCGCACCGACATGGCATAGCCGCGGTCCGGCGTGATGGCCAAGTGAAAGACCACGTCGTCCAGGCCGAGCACTGCCGCACCGTCGGCCCCGGGCTCGGCGGTTCCCGGTGGCAGCACCAGAATTCCGGAATGGTCTGTGCCCAAACCGAGTTCGGCTGCCGAGCAGATCATGCCGTTGGAGTTGCGCCCGTAGGTCTTACGGGCGGCAATGGTGAAGTTCCCGGGCAGGGTGGCCCCGGGAAGCGCCACGATGACCAGGTCGCCTACCGCGAAATTTGTTGCACCACAGACGATCTCCTGATCCTCGTCGCCGCCGACGTCGACCAGGCACGCGCGGATGGGCTTCTTGAACCCGGTGAGTTCTTCGATCTCGGACACTCGGCCCACCCGCAGTGGCCCCTCGACCGGACCCAACGCGAGCACCTCTTCGACCTCGTGCCCCACCCGCACCAGCGCCTGCCCGAGGTCGTCGGGGCTGACATCCCAGTCCGGGGCACCGGCGCGGACCACCTCGCGCAGCCAGCTGTACGGGACGCGCATCAGGCGCCCACCCCGAACGGCAGGGAGAACCGCACGTCGCCCTCGACCATGTCACGCATGTCCGGAATTCCATTGCGGAACTGCAAGGTTCGCTCCAGTCCCATCCCGAACGCGAAACCGGAGTACACCTGCGGGTCAATTCCCGCTGCGCGCAATACGTTCGGGTGCACCATGCCGCAGCCGCCCCACTCCACCCAGTCCGCGCCACCCTTCTTGTTGGCAAACCACACGTCGACCTCGGCGGAGGGTTCGGTGAACGGAAAGAAGTGCGGACGCATCCGGGTCCGGGCGAGCGCACCGAACTCCGAGCGCGCGAACGCGTCCAGGGTGCCGCGCAGATGCGCCATGGTCAGCCCGCGGTCCACCGCGAGTCCCTCCACCTGGTGGAAGACCGGGGTGTGGGTGGCGTCGAGTTCGTCGGTACGGAAGGTGCGCCCGATCGAGATGATGTAGACCGGCAACTCGCGTTCCAGCAGCGTCCGCACCTGCACCGGCGAGGTGTGGGTGCGCAGCAACTGCCGGGAGCCTTCCGGCGCGATGTAGAAGGTGTCCTGCTCGCTGCGCGCGGGATGGTCGGGCGGGAAGTTCAGCGCGTCGAAGTTGAACTGTTCGGTCTCGACCTCCGGGCCCTCGGCAAGTTCCCAACCCATCGCGACGAACGTGTCGGCGATGCGCTCGGCCAGGATCGTGATCGGATGCCGCGCGCCGGTCGGTTGCCGGGTTGACGGCAGCGTGACGTCGATGCGTTCGGCGACCAGCACCGCCGCGTCGCGCTCGGCACGCAGCACCGCGAGGCGTTCGTCGTAGCAGCGCTGAGCCTCACCGCGGGCAACGTTGACCCGCTTGCCCGCGTCGGCGCGCTCGTCCTTGGGCAAAGCGCCGAGTGCTTGGCGGGCCAGCGCCAGGGGCGACCGGTCACCGAGGTACTCGGTCTTGGTGTGCGCGAGCGCTTCCAGATTGTCGGCGCGTGCGATGGCCTGCCGGGCGGCCTCGACCGCTTGGGTCAACGCTTCCGGCGACAGATCGACGGGTTGATCACCCACGCGGCGGCACTCTCCTTGTTGACGGGGCTGGTCGGGCTGCCCGGCTACCCCGCGCGATGGGCTCGGCCCGCATCGTCGCCAGGTGGGCTCAGGGCACGGCGACGACGCAACTGTCGATCCTAGTCACCGCTGCGGTGCCGCCCCTGTCGGGGACCGGTCGAAAACTCGCGAACGGTCTCCCCGCTTGCGAGGCGCTATCGGCACCCACCAGCGCGTCACCCACGCCGATCGTCGACCCGCCGCGGGATGGTGGCTCTCAGTGGGCGTCTTTCTTGTCCGTTCCATCGCCGCCCGACATATCCCTGCCGGGTTTGAGGCGGTAGATGGCCAGGTCCGGCGGGATGCCAGTGAGTTTGCTGGAGAACATCGGCCGGCGCGCCCGCCTGGCGGTGATGCCCAACTCGTCGAGCTCGCTCTGCGGAATCAGGTCCAGGGTCGGGCTGGAGATCATGACGCCGCCCTTGGTCGCGCGCTCCATCACACGTGCCGCGATGTTGACGTCGACGCCCAGCCAGTCCGAACCCAGCCGCTGCGGGCGCCCGGTGTGGATCCCGACCCGCATCCGCGGCGTATATCCGTCCACCTCAACGGATTTGATGGCCTCCTCGGCGGCGCAGACGGCCTTCACCGCGATGCCGGGACGGCGGAAGACGGCCATGATCCCGTCGCCCATGCGCTTGACGATGTGCCCGCCGGCGTCCAGCATCGGGGATTCGACGGCGCGGGCCACCTGGCGCAGCAGGGCCAGCGCCGCGTCGTCCCCGGCCTCCAACGACCATGCCGAGTACCCCACCAGGTCGGTGAACACCAGCGTCACCTCGGGGTTGGCAGGCTTGCGCGAGACGGCTTCGGTCATCGCCTGCCACACCTGCAGCACGCCGAGACTGACCTCGCGCGACGCCGCCTCGCGGTCCCCCAACAACCGGTCCGCGGCCCGGGCGGCTGCGCGCGGCCCACCCTCACCGGCGGTGGACAGCGGGTCGCCGAACTCAGGGTCGCCGGGCAGCAGCCGTCGTGCGCGCTTGACGAAGCCGATCACGCCGGGACTGTGGTTGGTGCTGCTGAGCCACTTGGCCGGAGACCGTCGCCGTGGGGCGTCCTGCAGCGCGGTCGCGGTGGCGCCGGGCCCCCCGGGCTGCGGTTCGTCTGGCCCGTCCTCCACCCGGTCAGGTTAGGCGGTCTCGGCTGACCCCGGCAACGAGGTCTGTGCCACACGTGTCGAAAACGTCGACAAACCTGCTGATCACGCCGCTGCGGCGGTGCTGTGGAGAGTGCATAACACAGGCCGGACACACATCTGGATATTCTGGACAACGCGTGTTGTCACCGTTTATCGTGAGCGCACACCAGCTGCTTTGGGAAGCTGCTTTGGAGGCCGTGATGACTGCCATAACGACGACAGCGGCTGACCCCCTCGGGCCCGACTCGCTGACCTGGAAGTATTTCGGAGACCTGCGCACCGGGATGATGGGCGTGTGGATCGGCGCCATCCAGAACATGTATCCGGAGCTGGGTGCGGGCGTCGAGGAGCATTCGATCCTGCTGCGCGAACCCCTGCAGCGGGTGGCCCGGTCGGTGTACCCGATCATGGGAGTGGTTTACGACGGCGACCGCGCGTCCCAGACCGGCAAACAGATCAAGAGCTATCACGCGACCATCAAGGGAGTCGACGGCGAAGGCCGGCGCTACCACGCGCTGAATCCCGAGACCTTCTATTGGGCACACGCGACGTTCTTCATGCTGGTCGTCAAGGTCGCCGAGTACTTCTGCGGCGGACTGACCGAAGCCGAGAAGCGTCAGCTCTTCGACGAACACGTGCAGTGGTACCGGATGTACGGGATGAGTATGCGACCGGTGCCCAATTCGTGGGAGGAATTCCAGGAGTACTGGGAGCGGGTCGGTCGCGACGAGCTCGAGATCAACCAGGCGGTGTTGGACATCTTCAACATCCGGATCCCCAAGCCGAAGTTCGTGCTGATGCCCACCCCGGTCTGGGACCAGATTTTCAAGCCGCTGGTAGCAGGTCAGCGCTGGATCGCCGCCGGACTGTTCGAGCCCGCGGTGCGGGAAAAGGCAGGGATGCGCTGGACGCCCGGCGACGAGATCCTGCTGCGCCTGTTCGGCAAACTCGTCGAACTCGCGTTTCTGGCGGTGCCCGACGAAATCCGCCTGCACCCGCGCGCGTTGGCCGCCTACCGTCGCTCGGAGGGACGGATCCGCAGCGATGCGCCGCTGGTCGAGGCGCCGGCCTTCATGGCACCGCCGCGCGACCGTCGCGGCCTGCCCATGCACTACTTCCCGCCGCGCCCCAAATCTCCGCTGGACCCGGCTCGCGCGCTGATGGAACGCGCGGGTTCGCTGGTGCACAACACGCTGTCAATTGCCGGCCTGCGGCCCGCGCGAGGACGCACTCGCGCCGCGTAGCACGCGGGCACTCTGGTACAGACAGATTGCCGCCGACGCGGCAACGTTGAGACTCTCCGCTCCCCCGGCCATCGGGATGCGGACACGATGATCCGCTTGGTCGGCGATGTCCGTCGGCAAACCATGGGCTTCGGGCCCGAACAGCCATGCCGCCGGCCCAGTGAGCAGCGGATCGGCCTCGTCCAGGGCCGTCTCGCCGTCGACGGTGGCGGCCAGCAGCCGCAGGCCAGCCGATCTGAGCCGGTCCAGGACGGCGCGAGCGTCCGGGTCAACCACGACCGGGATCGCGAAGATGCTGCCGGCAGACGCGCGCAAGCACTTGCCGTTGTAGGGGTCGACGCTGTGCCCGGCCAGCACCACCGCGGCGGCACCCATGGCGTCGGCGATGCGGATCAACGTGCCGGCGTTGCCCGGCTCGCCGATGTCCACGGCGACGGCGACCAACCGCGGCGTACCGGCCAGCACGTCGTCCGCGCCAACGGCAGGGATCTCGCATACGGCGACCAAGCCCGTCGGAGTCACCGTGTCTGACAACGCTTTTGCGGCCCGATCGGTCACCAGATGGGTCGGCGCGTCGGTCAGCAGAGCCTGATGGCGACTCGCCGCGTCCTCGGTGACGAAGACTTCCCGGACCAGTCCGCGCTGCACAGCGGCGGCAACCAGATTGGGTCCTTCGGCGAGGAACCGTCCGGCACGACGCCGACCGACGTGACGATGCAACTTGACTGCCGCGACCACCCGGGCCGAACGCTCGGTGAGCACGGGCGCAGGTCAGGCAGCTTCTCCCGACGGGGCGTTGACGTCCTCGGGCAGCGCTGCGCGGGCGACCTCGACGAGCGCGGTGAACGCCGCCGGATCGGTGACCGCGATGTCGGCGAGGTTCTTGCGGTCCACTTCGACGCCGGCGGCCTTCAGGCCCTGGATCAGGCGGTTGTAGGTGATGTCGTTGGCACGTGCGGCGGCGTTGATCCGCGAGATCCACAACTTGCGGAACTCGCCCTTGCGGGCGCGACGGTCCCGGTAGGCGTAGTTCAGCGAATGCAGTTGCTGCTCTTTGGCCTTGCGGTAGAGGCGGGATCGCTGACCGCGGTAGCCCTTCGATGCCTTCAGGACGCTGCGCCGCTTCTTGTGGGCGTTGACCGCCCGCTTCACGCGTGCCATGGGTGTTCCTACTCTCGTTCAAACAAATCGGTCGGGGGCTGGCGCCGGCCCGAGGTGTATGGGTGGTGGGTGGAGTACGGCGCCGTCAGCCGTTCAGCAGCGAGTTGACCCGCTTGGTGTCGTTGGCGGAGACGGTGGTGCGACCGTCGAGCCGCCTGGTGCGCTTGCTCGGCTTGTGCTCCAACAAGTGCCGGCGGTTGGCTTTCTGCCGGACGATCTTCCCGGTGCCGGTGCGCCGGAATCGCTTCGAGGCCCCGCTGTGAGTCTTGGCCTTGGGCATGTTTCCTCGGTTCTCTCTGATTGGTTCAGGTTCTTACTGGCAGTTACTAGGCCGACGGCTTGCCGTCGTCCGCCGGCGCGGCCCCCGGCTCGCCTTCGCGCTGCGCCTTGGCCCGGGTCTTCGCGCCGCGGTGCGGTGCCAGCACCATCGTCATGTTGCGGCCGTCCTGTTTGGCCGACGTTTCGACGAATCCGTATTCGGCGACGTCGGCGCCCAGACGCTGCAGCAGCCGGTAGCCCAACTCGGGCCTGGACTGCTCGCGTCCGCGGAACATGATGGTCACCTTGACTTTCGATCCCGCTTCGAGGAAGCGGACCACGTGGCCCTTCTTCGTCTCGTAGTCGTGGTCGTCGATCTTGGGTCGCAGCTTTTGCTCCTTGACGACGGTCTGCTGCTGGTTCCTGCGGGATTCGCGCGCCTTCTGCGCCGCCTCGTACTTGTACTTGCCGTAGTCCATGATCTTGCAGACCGGCGGTCTGGCATTGGGAGCAACTTCGACAAGGTCGAGATCGGCGTCCGCGGCCACGCGGAGTGCGTCTTCGATACGCACGATGCCTACCTGCTCTCCGCCAGGGCCGATCAACCGAACTTCAGGCACGCGAATGCGCTCGTTGACGCGGGTCTCAGTGCTGATGGGGCCTCCCTCGTTGGCTTCTATTTCAGTGCGGTCCATGCCTGGACCGGCCGGAAACAGTAGCGGGGACACCAGCCATCAGCAAGAAAGCCCTGCAGAAGCAGGGCCCAATGCCGACCGATCGCAGCTCGAAATCACTCGAGTCGCCCGCGCCATGCGCGGAACAGGCATCCGGAAAATGCCTGTGACCGGACCAGATAACCTTGACGGCGCTACAGACGCCTGCTCGTGGCTACCGGTGGGAGTGGGACTCCACTTAACTTTCCCTGGCCTTGGCCGGGATGGTCGCGCGGTTAGTCTAGCAGCAGCAATGCGCCACCCGGGCAACCCGGCCGGTAATTGCGGGCGGCTCGAACCCATGCAGGCAAGAGTTTCGCCGTTTGAACGAATATCCTCGCGGTTTGTGACACTCATCAAGCCGCGGGCGCCACTGCGGTCGTCTTCGCGGTATCACTGGCTGCCCGCCGCGGCCGGTTGGACCGTAGGCGTCATCGCAACCGTGTCGCTGCTCGCCAGCCTGTCGCCGATGATCCGATGGCTCATCCACGGACCGCGGGTCTTCATCAACAGCTATTTGTTCAACTTCCCCGACACCAGCTTCGCGTGGTCGTTCGTGCTGGCGCTGCTGGCCGCGGCGCTGACCGCGCGCAAGCGCATCGCCTGGTTGGTGCTGCTCGGCAACATGGTGGTCCATGCGGTGGTGAACGCCGCGGACATCGCGGCGGGCGGTAACACGCCGGCCGAGGCGTTCGGCGAGAACCTCGGCTTCGCCTTCCACGTCGTGACGATCGTGCTGCTGGTGCTGGGCTATCGGGAATTCTGGGCCAAAGTACGTCGCGGGGCTCTGTTCCGGGCGACGGCAGTGCTGCTGGCCGGCGGCATCATCGGAATCCTGTTGTCGTGGGGACTGGTGGAGATGTTCCCCGGTACCCTCGCGCCATCTGAGCGGTTGCCCTACGTCGTCAATCGGGTGATCGGTTTCGGGGTGGCAGATCCGGAACTGTTCACCGGGCGTCCGCAGGTCTTCCTCAATGCGATCTTCGGGCTGTTCGGCGCGTTCGCGCTGATCGCAGGCACCATTGTGCTGTTTTTGTCCCAGCGCGCCGACAACGCGCTGACCGGCGAGGACGAGTCGGCGATCCGCGGGCTGGTCGAGTTGTGGGGCAAGAACGACTCGCTGGCCTACTTCGCCACCCGCCGCGACAAGTCGGTCATCTTCGCCCCCAGCGGTCGCGCCGCCCTGACCTACCGTGTCGAGGTCGGTGTCTGCCTGGCCAGCGGCGACCCCGTCGGCGACCCGAAAGCCTGGCGGCAGGCCGTCGACGCCTGGCTGCAGCTGTGCCAGACCTACGGCTGGGCACCCGGGGTGATGGGGGCCAGTTCGCAAGGCGCGCAGGTGTATCGAGAGGCGGGCCTCAATGCGCTGGAACTGGGCGACGAGGCCATTCTGCGGCCCAGCGAATTCAAGCTGTCCGGGCCCGAGATGCGTGGGGTACGTCAGGCCGTGACGCGCGCCCGCCGGGCCGGTCTGACCGTGCGCATCCGGCGGCACCGCGACATCTCCGCGGAGGAGATGGCCCGCGCCGTCGAACGGGCCGACGCCTGGCGCGACACCGAATCCGAACGTGGCTTCTCCATGGCGCTGGGACGGCTGGGGGATCCCGCTGACGGCGATTGCCTGCTGGTGGAGGCGCTGGATCCCGCCGGCGAAGTGGTGGCGATGCTGTCCCTGGTGCCGTGGGGCACCACCGGTGTCTCGCTGGACCTGATGCGTCGTTCCCGGGAATCCCCGAACGGCACCATCGAACTGATGGTCAGCGAGCTGACCCTGCATGCCGAGAACCTGGGTCTGAGCCGGATCTCACTGAACTTCGCGGTTTTCCGGTCGGCGTTCGAGCAAGGCGAACAACTGGGCGCGGGTCCGGTGGCGCGATTGTGGCGCGGCCTGTTGGTGTTCTTCTCGCGGTGGTGGCAGCTGGAAACCCTGTACCGCTCCAACGACAAATACCAACCCGAATGGGTCCCCCGATACGCCTGCTACGAAGACGCCCGGATGATGCCGCGGGTGGGCGTCGCATCGGTGATCGCCGAGGGATTTTTGGTGTTGCCGTTCAGTCGGCGCGACAAGGCCCACACCGGTCATCACCCCGCGGTGCCGCAGCCGCTGGTGGACACCGGGCTGTTGCATCCCGACGGCACGGCGCCCGACGTCAGCGGCCTGCAAGTCGACGACCTACCCGAAGCCGACGATGCGCGACGACGTGACCCCGAGCAGGTACGGGTCCGGCTGGCGAAGCTGAAGAAGCTGCGCGCCAACGGGATTGACGCCTATCCGGTGGGCCAGCCGCCCAGTCACACCGTCGCCGAAGCCGTGGCCGCCGACGACGATATCGACGTCTCGGTGTCCGGTCGCATCCTGCGCGTGCGCAACTACGGCGGCGTGCTGTTCGCCCATCTGCGCGACTGGTCGGGCGAAATCCAAGTGCTGCTGGACAATTCGCGTTTGACGCAGGGACGTGCGGCCGACTTCAACGCGGCGATCGACCTGGGTGACCTGGTGGAGATGACCGGACACATGGGTTACAGCGACAAAGGCACCCGCTCGTTGATCGTCACCCGCTGGCGGTTAGTCGGGAAGTGTTTGCGACCCCTGCCGAACAAGTGGAAAGGGCTGACCGACCCGGAGGCCCGGGTGCGGACGCGCTATGTCGACCTGGCCGTCAACCCCGAGTCACGTGAGCTGATCACCGCCCGAGGCAGCGTGTTGCGCTCGCTCCGCGAAACGCTGTTCGCCAAGGGATTCATCGAAGTCGAGACGCCGATCCTGCAGCAGGTGCACGGCGGCGCGACCGCGCGGCCCTTCATCACCCACATCAACAGCTACAGCATGGACCTGTTCCTGCGCATCGCACCGGAGCTGTACTTGAAACGCCTCTGTGTAGGCGGCGTGGAGCGGGTGTTCGAACTCGGCCGAGCCTTCCGGAACGAGGGCGTCGACTTCAGTCACAACCCCGAGTTCACCTTGCTCGAGGCCTACCAGGCACACGCCGACTACCTGGTCTGGGTCGACGGCTGCCGTGAACTCATCCAGAAAGCCGCCGAGGCCGCCAACGGCGCCCAGACAGCCATGCGGCCCAGAACTCAGGATGATTCGATCAACGACGGCTCTCGGCTGGAACCGGTCGACATCTCGGGTGAGTGGGCGGTCAAGACAGTCCACGACGCGGTCTCCGAAGCGCTCGGTGAGCACGTCGACGCCGCCACCGACCTGCGGACGCTGCGCAAGCTGTCCGACGCCGCCCGGATCCCCTACCGGAACTATTGGGATGCCGGCGCAGTGGTGCTCGAACTCTACGAACACCTGGTCGAGGCACGCACCGAAAAGCCCACGTTCTACATCGACTTCCCCACCTCGGTGTCCCCGCTGACCCGGCCGCACCGCAGCAAGCGCGGTGTCGCCGAGCGTTGGGACCTGGTGGCGTGGGGCGTCGAGTTGGGTACCGCCTACAGCGAACTGACCGATCCGGTGGAGCAGCGCCGGCGTCTGGAAGAGCAGTCGCTGCTCGCCGCAGGCGGCGACCCCGAGGCGATGGAGCTCGACGAGGACTTCCTGCAGGCGATGGAATACGCCATGCCGCCCACCGGCGGCCTGGGCATGGGGGTGGACCGGGTGGTCATGTTGATCACCGGGCGCAGCATCCGTGAGACGTTGCCCTTCCCGCTGGCCAAGCCGCACTGAGCGCAGTGCTCACCGTTTCCCGGGCCCGTCGCTACTGGCAGCTGATGATGCGGTATTTCGATCGTCAGGACGCGCCCAAGTAACGTGTCGGACATGCCCGAGCACCCGCCTGCTGCCGACGCATCACCCCCGCCGGATTCCGGCTATGACAGCTCCGGTGTCCCGACGTTCGACTCGGTGCGCGAGAAGATCGAATCGCGTTACGGAACCGCATTGGGCGCCGAGGAGCTCGCCGCCGAGACGGCGGAGGGACGCTCGGTCGAGGACCAGTACGAGGCCCGTCAGCGTGCGGCCGCCGAGCGCCTGGCGCAGATCCGGGAGTCGATGCGCACCGATGAGTGACACCATGCCGACCTCGCGGTCGGGCCTGCAGTTCGGGCCCTACCGGCTCGTACGGCTGTTGGGGCGCGGCGGGATGGGCGAGGTCTACGAGGCGCACGACACGGTCAAAGACCGCACCGTCGCGCTCAAACTGATGTCCCAGGAACTCAGCTCCGACACGGTGTTTCGCCGGCGCATGCAACGCGAAGCCCATACCGCCGGGCGGTTGCAGGAACCCCACATCGTGCCCATCCACGATTACGGGGAAATCGACGGCCAGCTCTACATCGACATGCGCTTCATCGACGGCGAAAATCTCGGCTCGCTGCTCGAACACACCGGCGCGCTGCCGCCACCGCGCGCGGTGGCAATCATCACTCAGGTGGCCGCCGCGCTCGACGCCGCCCATCGCGGCAGCGTCATTCATCGCGACATCAAGCCCGAGAACATCCTGATCACCGGTGACGACTTCGCATACCTGGTCGACTTCGGGATCGCCGCCGCGGCAACGGATCAGCAGCTCACCAAGACTGGGACGGCGGTCGGCAGCTGGCGCTACATGGCGCCGGAGCGGTTCGCCGACGACGAGACCACGTACCGCTCCGACATCTACGGTCTGGCGTGCGTGCTGTACGAGTGCCTGACCGGCGTACCGCCCTACCAGACCCAGAACCTCAGTGCCCTGATGGCGGCGCATCTGATGCAGCCGATACCACGACCCAGCGAGGCACGCCCGAACGTCCCGCGGGCCTTCGACGACGTCATCGCCCGCGGCATGGCCAAAGAACCCGCCGAGCGCTATCCGACCGCCGGAGAATTCGCCCGAGCCGCCGCCCACGCGCTCAGCGCGCCCGACCAGGACCGTGCGGCCACCATGATCGCGCACAGCCAGCAACACGCCCCGCCGCCCAGCGGTCCGGTGCAGCGCCCGCAATGGGCCGGCCCGCCGCCGCCATTGGCCCCGCCGACAGCCCCGCTGACAGCGCCGGCGGCCCCACCGCACCCGGCATGGATCCCGGCTCCCCCACCTCGCCGCAATCGATGGCTCTTGCCCGCCGCGGCGCTGCTCGTGGTCCTCGTCCTGGTCGGCACCGGCATCTGGGTCGCGGTGAGCAACAGCGGCGGCGGACAATCCGTCAGCAGCGACACCACGACCGCGCGCACCTCCAGCACCACCGCCACCTCTACCGCGACGAAAGTGACTGCAGCACAACTCGATTCCTTGCTGCTGGCGCCCGAGGAGATCGACGCCCTGGTACGCACGACAGGCGTCGTCGTCGACCACAACGTGACCGAGATGAAGGATCCGGGCCCGGACAATGCGCTGTCGGACGAACGGTGCCTGGGGCCGCTCATCGGCTACCAGACCCGCACGTACAAGAGCAGCGGCTACACCGGGATGCTTGCCCAACTCCTGAAGAAGCCGAACAGCAACCCGGGTTACGTGGTGGTCCAGGGCGGTGTCATTTTCGCCTCCGCCGAGCAGGCGCTGAATTTCGTGACGGAGCAAGCCGAGTCGTGGCGATACTGCGCCGGAAAAACGGTGATTCAGGTCAGCGAGGGCAAGCCATCCGAGTGGACGTTCCGCGAACTCAGCGGCAATCCCCCCAATATCGCGTTGCAGCGCAACTTGGCGGCAAGCACGGTGGTGTGCCAGCACGTGCTCAGTGCGGTGTCCAATGTGGTCTTCGACGTCAACGTCTGCGCACCCGACACGGTCAACCAGGCCAGGCTGATCGCCAATCAGATGGCCACCAGATTGCCAAAATGAACCAACCCTGCTGACCATGCGCAAATTCAGCGTCGCGGAACGACGGAACCGGTTGGCGCGCAGGCATTTCCTCGCCACACCCGGTTCGGCGACGCGGGTCACCGCCGGCCTGGTCGGATTGCATGCCACCGACCCGGCGACGCCTTACCTGTCGCTGTGGGCACGTTGTCCGGATTTCGTCACCGCCGACCTCGATCGGTCGCTGTACCAACGACGTTCTGCGGTCAAGCAATTGGCCATGCGGCGGACGTTGTGGTTGGTCAACGCCGACGACCTGCCACTGGTGCAATCGGCGGCCAGCGCCGCGGTAGCGGCCAACGAGCGACGCCGCCTGGTCGCCGATCTGCACAAAGCCGGAGTGACCACTGACGGCAACGCGTGGCTGGACCGGGCCTGTGCGGCCGTGCTCGGTCAGTTGGCCGAGCACGGTCCGTGCAGCAGCAGTGAATTGCGGGCCGCGTTGCCCGAATTGGCCGGTAGCTACGACCCGGCACCCGGAAAGCGTTGGGGTGGTTCGGTTCCGCTGGCCCCCCGGGTACTGACGGTGCTCTCGGCGCACGGCCACGTCGTTCGCGGCCCCAACGACGGAGGGTGGACCGTGTCGCGACCGCGGTGGAGTAGGGCCGAGGATTGGTTCGTCGAGGCCGGGGACCCCGTCCCCGAAGGTGTGGCGCGCGCTGAATTGACCCGACGCTGGCTGCGCACGTTCGGACCCGCCACCATGACCGACCTCAAGTGGTGGTTCGGCGCCACGTCGACGGCGACCCGGGTGGCTCTGGCCGCCATCGGTGCGGTCGAGGTAGATCTGCACGGCAATCCTGGTTACGCGCTGGCCGACGACCTCGGCACCGAACAGACGCCGCCGCCGTGGGCCGCGCTGTTGCCGGGTCTGGACCCCACCACCATGGGCTGGTCGGACCGGGACTGGTACCTGGGCGAACATCGTGACCAGGTTTTCGACCGCAACGGCAACGCCGGCCCGACCGCGTGGTGGAACGGACGGATCGTGGGCGGCTGGTGTCAGGACGGGAACGCGCGCGTGCATCTGCAGCTGCTGGAAGATCCCGGGGACGACGCCCGGCGCGCACTGCAGCGGCGCGCCAACGAACTCACCGCTTGGCTGGACGGCGTACGCGTCAGCCCCCGCTTCCCGTCGCCGCTATCGAAGGCGCACTGAGTCAGTTGCCCCGGCACGGGGTATGTGCCGCGCATGGATTGGCTCGTTTCGCATGCAGCGGCCATCGGTTCGGCGTTGCTGGCGTCGTTGATGGCGGCACTGGGCATTGTCGTCCGGCAGGCCGCACTGCAACGGTCCGGGCAGGACGCGTCTACCGCTGCGACCGTGCTTCGCGACCGATTGTGGTGGGCGGGGACGGCGGCGGCCGTCGCTGGATATGCGTTTCAGGCGGTGGCGCTGGCGAACGGGTCCCTACTGTTGGTGCAGCCGCTGCTGGTGTCTTCGCTGCTGTTCGTGCTGCCGCTCAGTGCCCGGCGATCCGGAGATCGGGTGACCGGCGCCGAGTGGGGGTGGGCGACGCTGCTGACCGCGGCGCTGGCAATCTTCGTGCTGGAGGGCCAACCTCGGGAAGGGCACTACCGGCCACCCGTGCCGGCGTGGACGATGGCGCTGGCCGTGGTGGTGCCGGTCTTCGTGATCTGTGTGCTGGTGGCGCGCCGCACCGTGGACAGAACCCGGTCCGCATCGCTGGGGGTCGCGGTGGCGGTGGGCCTGGGTTTGATCGCCGTGCTGACCAAGATCTGCACCCACCGGTTCGAGCTGGGCGGCTGGCATGCCCTGCTGACCGTCCCGGCGCCGTATCTGCTTGTCGCACTGGCGGTCTTGGTGACCGTGCTGCAGCAGTGGGCGTTCAAGGCCGGGGCGTTGCAGGCGTCCGTCCCGATCATGTTGGTCGGCGAACCGGTTGTCGCGGTGCTGCTCGGCGTTGTCGTGCTGGGCGAGGTGCTGACTGTGCACGGTGTCGGGTTCGTCGCACTGCCGGCCGCGGTGGCGGCGATGCTGGCGGCCACGATCGCGCTGGGCCGCGGCGAGGGCGCTCAGACCGAACGGGCAGCTTCCCAGCCGCTCAGGCGCTGACCTTGCGTCGCTTGGCGCCCCGTCGCGGGGCGATGGGCGCGGAGGTGATCACCTCGGCCAGGAACTTGCCGGTGTAGCTTTCCGGCACTGCCGCGACGTCCTCCGGAGTGCCTTGCGCGACAACGGTTCCGCCGCCGGCACCGCCCTCGGGACCCATGTCGACGATCCAGTCCGATGTCTTGATCACGTCCAGGTTGTGCTCGATGACGATCACCGTGTTGCCCTTGTCGACAAGACCGCTGATGACCTTCAGCAGTTTGCGGATGTCGTCGAAATGCAGACCCGTGGTCGGCTCGTCCAGGATGTACACGGTGCGCCCGGTCGACCGCTTCTGCAACTCCGAGGCCAACTTCACCCGCTGCGCCTCGCCGCCGGACAGCGTCGGCGCGGGCTGGCCGAGCCGCACGTACCCCAGCCCGACGTCGACCAGGGTGCGCAGATAGCGATGGATGCCCGAGATCGGCTCGAAGAACTCCGCCGCCTCCTCGATGGACATGTCCAGCACCTCGGCGATGGTCTTGCCCTTGTAATGCACCTCGAGGGTTTCCCGGTTGTAGCGGGCACCCTGGCACACCTCGCACGGCACGTACACGTCGGGCAGGAAGTTCATCTCGATCTTGATGGTGCCGTCGCCGGTGCACGCCTCGCAGCGACCACCCTTGACGTTGAAGGAGAACCGCCCGGGTTGATAGCCGCGGACCTTGGCCTCGGTGGTGGCCGCGAACAGGGTGCGGATCTTGTCGAACACCCCGGTGTAGGTGGCCGGGTTGGACCGCGGCGTGCGGCCGATCGGCGACTGGTCGACCCGGACCAGCTTGTCCAGGTGGTCGAGTCCGGTGACGCGGGTGTGCCGGCCGGGCACTTGACGGGCACCGTTGAGCTTGTTGGCCAGCACCGCCGCCAGGATGTCGTTGACCAGCGTGGACTTGCCCGAACCGGACACCCCGGTCACCGAGGTCAACACCCCGAGCGGGAACGACACGTCGATGCCCCGCAGATTGTGCTCTCGCGCCCCGACGACGGTGAGCTGACGTTTCGCATCGACCGGTCGTCGCACGGCCGGCAACTCGATGCTCTCCCGGCCGGAAAGGTAAGCGCCGGTGAGAGATTCTTTGTTGCGCAACAGCTCTGGATACGGTCCGCTGTGCACGATGCGACCACCGTGCTCGCCGGCGCGGGGGCCGATGTCGACGATCCAGTCAGCGTGTTCGATGGTGTCCTCGTCGTGCTCGACGACGATCAGCGTGTTGCCCAGATTCTTCAACCGGGTGAGCGTTTCGATGAGTCGCCGATTGTCGCGCTGGTGCAAACCGATGGACGGTTCGTCCAGCACGTAGAGCACGCCCACCAGTCCGGAGCCGATCTGAGTGGCCAGGCGGATGCGTTGTGCCTCACCGCCGGACAGCGTGGCTGCCGCCCGCGACAGCGACAGGTATTCCAGGCCGACGTCGAGCAGGAAGCCCAGCCGCGACTGGATTTCCTTGAGCACCTGCCCGGCGATCGCCTGCTCGCGGGTGCCCAGCGTGAGCGCGTTCAGGAAGTCCGCGCAGTCGGCGATGGACAGTTCGCAGACCTCGGCGATGGACTTCGGTCCCAACTCCCCCGCCGCCAGTGAGACCGCCAGGATCTCCGGCTTGAGCCGGGTGCCCTCGCAGACCGGACACGGGATGTCCCGCATGAAGCCCTCGTAACGCTCCTTCATTTGCTCGGACTCGGTCTGAGCCATCTTGCGTTGCAGGAACGCCAGCACACCCTCGAAGTCGGCGTAGTAGGAGCGGGTGCGTCCGTAACGGTTGCGGTACCGCACGTGCACCTGCTCGTCGCAGCCCTCCAGGATCGCCTTGCGCGCCTTGGCAGGCAGCTTGCGCCATGGGGTGTTGACGTTGAAGCCCATGGCGTCGCCCAGCCCGGCCAGCATCCGGGTGAAGTACTCCGCGGTGTGTCCCGTCGACCACGGCGCCACCGCGCCCTCGGCCAGTGTGAGCTCCGGGTCGGGAACCACCAGGTCGGGGTCGACTTCTTTGCGGATGCCCAATCCCACGCACTCGGGGCAGGCGCCGTAGGGCGAGTTGAACGAGAACGACCGGGGCTCCAGGTCGTCCACGGCCAGGGAATGCCCGTTGGGGCAAGCCAGTTTCTCGGAGAACCGCTGTTCGCGGGGCCGGTCATGTTCGTCGCGATCGTCGGGGAATTCCAGGACGACGATGCCGTCGGCCAGGTTCAGCGCGGTCTCCACCGAGTCGGTCAGCCGCTGCTTGGCGGTCGCCTTGACGGTGAGCCGATCGATTACCACCTCGATGTCGTGCTTTTCCTGCTTCTTCAGCTTGGGCGGGTCGGTCAACGGATGCACCACGCCGTCCACCCGCACCCGGCTGTAGCCCTGGGCGTTCAGCTTGTCGAACAGGTCGGCGAACTCCCCCTTGCGGGTGCGTACCACCGGGGCCAGCACCAGGAAACGGGTGCCCTCGTCCATCGCCAGCACCTGGTCGACGATTTGCTGGGGTGTCTGGCGCGCGATCCGCTCACCGCAGACCGGGCAGTGCGGGGTGCCGGCGCGGGCATACAACAGGCGCAGGTAGTCGTACACCTCGGTGATGGTCCCGACGGTGGACCGCGGGTTGCGGTTGGTCGACTTCTGGTCGATGGACACCGCCGGCGACAGGCCCTCGATGAAGTCGACGTCCGGCTTGTCCATCTGCCCCAGGAACTGGCGGGCGTAGGCGGACAGCGACTCCACGTAGCGACGCTGCCCTTCGGCGAAGATCGTGTCGAACGCCAGTGAGGACTTGCCCGACCCGGACAGGCCGGTGAACACGATCAGCGCGTCCCGAGGTAGGTCGAGGTCGACGCTGCGCAGGTTGTGTTCGCGCGCACCTTTGACGACGAGGCGGTCGGCCACGCTGCCCCTTTCAGCAAAATCGTGTGCTGCCCTGCCATGACGGTTCGGTCATGGCGCAGGCCGTATTCCATGCTAGGTGTCTGCCCCGACAAGCCACCGGGCCAGTAGCGTGACCGGGTATGACAGCCCCTAGCGACAACTACACCGGCCACGTCGAGCCCGGTACCGCGGCCAGGCGTTCGCTGCCCGGCGCGACGATCCTCAAAGCCTCGGTCGGCCCTATGGACAACAACGCCTACCTGGTGACGTGTTCCGCGACCGGGGAAACGTTGCTGATCGATGCCGCGAACGACGCCCAAACGCTGCTTGATCTGATCCGAGAATACGCGCCGCAGGTGTCGCTGATCGTGACCAGCCACCAGCACTTCGACCACTGGCAAGCCCTCGAAGCGGTGGCCTCAGAAACCGGTGCGCCGACGGCCGCGCACGAGATCGACGCCGACCCGCTGCCGGTCAAGCCGGACCGTTTGTTGGCCAATGGCGACACGGTGCAGATCGGCGAGCTGACGTTCGACGTCATCCACCTGCGCGGGCACACACCGGGATCCGTGGCGCTGGCCCTGGACGGACCCGCGACCGGCGGGGTCACGCAACTGTTCACCGGCGACTGCCTGTTTCCGGGCGGCGTCGGAAAAACATGGCAGCCGGGCGACTTCGAGCAGTTGCTCGACGACGTCTCCACCCGGGTTTTCGACGTCTACGACGACACCACCGTCATCTATCCCGGTCACGGCGACGACACGGTGCTGGGCACCGAGCGCCCGCACCTGGCCGAATGGCGCGAGCGCGGCTGGTGAGGTCCGCTTTCTAGGTGGTGTGCACGATCAGCACGTCGACCTTGGCCTTGCGTGACACGTTGGCGGGCACCGAGCCCAGCAGTCGGCCCGCGATCGTGCTCAAGCCGACGTTGCCGACCACCAGCAGATCGGCTTTCTCCGATTCGGCGAGGTGCACCAGGGCGTCCACCGGCGCACCCTCGATGGCGCGTTCGTCGACGTTCTTCGCACCGGCGTTGTGCGCCCGTTCCTTGGCGGTCTGCAGGATGTCGTAGATCGGGGCAGTGCCCGTCACCTTGTAGCTCTCTTCCTTCAACGCGTCGACGGCGCGGGCATCGTCGTGCTGGGGCAGGTAGGCCGAGGCGATGATCAGTTTGGCGTCCGCTCCGGCGATTTTGGCCGCCCTCTCTACCGCGCGCAGCGACGAATCCGAGCCGTCGGTCCCTACGACCACGGTTTGATAGGCGCTCATTTACCCTCCCAGGTGTCGGTTTCCGCCAACCCAAGACAGTATCGCGTTGCTGGACGTAGATGGGAGAGATTTGCGGCGTGGCAGCCCTCACCCTGCCGTCGCGAATGCCGCACAGATCACGTCCGCACGATCTCAGACCCTCATGCCCGCGCACTGACACACGGCGCGGCACCTAAAGTTGAACACCGACATGTCTGTGACGATCGTGGAGAATCCCCTGGCAGACGGCGCAGATCCGGCGCCGTCCGCACATTCGCGGGGCCGCTTTGTCGACCCGTGGGCGATCGCCGCGCTGGCGACGCTCGTCAGCGGCGCTTGGGCCGCGCGACCGTCACTGTGGTTCGACGAGGGTGCGACGATCTCGGCGTCTGCCAGCCGCACCCTGCCCGAGTTGTGGAAGTTGCTGGGCCATATCGACGCCGTCCACGGGCTGTACTACCTGCTCATGCACGGCTGGTTTGCGATCTTCCCGCCGACCGAATTCTGGTCCCGCGTCCCCAGCGCGCTGGCCGTGGGAGCCGCCGCCGCCGGGGTGGTGGTCTTCACCAAGCAGTTGGCACCTCCGGCTGCGGTGGGGTCAGGCCGGACCCTGGCGCTGTGCGCGGGCGTGATCTTCGCCATCCTGCCCCGGGTGACCTGGGCGGGCATCGAGGCCCGCTCCTCGGCGCTGTCGGTGACCGCCGCGGTCTGGCTGACGGTGCTGCTGGTCACCGCGCTACGCCGGAACAGCCCCGGCCGGTGGATCGCCTACGCGCTGACGTTCATGCTGTCCATCCTGATCAGCATCAATCTGGGTCTGTTGATCACGGTCTACGCCGCGCTGCTTCCGCTGTTGCTGCCGAAGGGATCTCGCCGTTCTCCAGCCATCTGGCTGGCCATCAGCTCGCTGGTCGCACTCGGCGCGATGACGCCGTTCGCGATGTTCGCGCACGGCCAGATATTTCAGGTCGGCTGGATCGCCGGGCTGACCCGAAATCTCTTCCTCGACGTAGTACACCGGCAGTACTTCGACTACAGCGTCCCGTTCGCCGTCCTGTCGGGTGTCACCATCCTGGTAGCGATCGCCGTTCACCTGCGCAACGGCTACGGGCCTGCCGGCACCCGGCAGCTGGTGCTCGCCTGCGTCGCGTGGGTGGCCATTCCGACGGCCGCGGTACTGATCTACTCGGCGACCATCGAGGCGATCTACTATCCGCGCTACCTCATCTACACCACACCCGCCGCGGCCATCCTGCTGGCGGTCTGCATCCTCACGGTCGCCCGCAAGCGATGGCTCATCGTCGGTCTCGTCGTGGCATTCGCTGTCGCCGCATTCCCGAACTACTACTTCAAACAGCGCGGCCCGTACGCCAAGGAGGGGTGGGACTACAGCCAGGTGGCGGACGTCATCAGCGCGCACGCCGCGCCGGGCGACTGCCTGCTGGTGGACAACACGGTGCCCTGGCGGCCCGGTCCGATCCGGGCGCTGCTGGCCACTCGCCCGGCAGCTTTCCGGTCCCTGATCGACGTCGAGCGGGGGTTCTATGGACCCAAGGTCGGTGCGTTGTGGGACGGCCACGTCGCCGTGTGGCTGACGACCGCCAAGATCAACAAATGCACCACCTTGTGGACGATCACCAACCGCGACAGTTCGTTCCCGGATCATGAAGCGGGACAGTCACTTTCGCCGGGTAAAGCGTTCGGGCGCGCCCCGGTCTACCAGTTCCCCGGCTATCTGGGCTTCCACATCGTCGAGCGGTGGCAATTCCACTATTCGCAGGTAGTCAAGTCAACTCGCTGACCGGTCGCGCCGGCTGGCCTTCATCGACGCGATGAACCCGGCGGCGGCCAGCACGGTGAACACCGCGTAGAGCCAGCGGGCCGCGGCAAGTTCGCCGCCGGGGGCGTTGTTGACCACGACGCCGGCGATACCGGCGCCCATGGCCGCGGAGATCACCTGCACGGTGTTGATCGCCGCGGCAGCCGCCCGTCCCTCGGACGGATCGTCGACGGACTCCATCGCGCGCACGGACAGGTGCGGCCAGGCCATCCCGATGCCGGTACCTGCGATCAGCAAGGCCAGCGCCCAGACCACCACCACACCGGTCGGGGCGTCGGCGCGCTGAGTGACCGCCGCCAGGGCCAGACCCGCCGCCATCACCAGCGGTGCGACCGCGACGACGTATCCGACCCGGCGCGGCTGCTGCACCGACGCGCTGACGATCTCGCTGACCGTCCAGCCGACAGCGAGCGCGGCACCCAGGAACCCGGCGACGACGGGAGACAGATGTCCCAACCGTTGACCGAACAACGGCACGTAGGTATCGACCAGCACCGCCATCATCTGCACGGCCATGGTCAGGTAGATCCAGCGCAGCGGCCCGGCTCCGAAAACGCTGGGCGGCAAGACGCCGCCGCTGCGCCGGTCCACCGCGACGAACACGCCGACCAGCAACACCGCCGCTACCAGCAGACCGGCGGTGGCGGCGATGTGACGCGGAAGCTGCGCGACGCTGATGGCCAGCGCGGCGGCACCCATCAGCACCAGCGACCAGATCGGCACCCGGACTCGGGCATCCTGGGCCGTCTCGTCGCGCGGGTCCGAGGCGGGCAGCGCGACGGGCACCAGGATCGCCAGCAATGCCGGCAGGATCGCCATGGCGCCGAACGCCCACCGCCACAACCCGAACTGCGCGAACAGTCCCCCGGCCGCCGGGCCGATCACGGTCGCGACGCCCCACATCGCCGACACCAGTGCCGAGGCGCGTGTCCACAGCGATTTGGGCAGGGTGGAGTTGATCAGCGCGTAACCCAGACCCGCCAGCAGACCACCGGCCACCCCCTGCAGGGCGCGTCCGGCGATGAGGATCTGCATGTTCGGCGCCGCCGCACACACCACACTGGCGACACCGAACACCCCGAGCCCCGCCAGAAATGAGGTCCGCGCGCCGAAGCGCAGCAGCACGGTGTTGACGGTGGTCGCCGAGATCACCGAGCCGACCAGGTAAAGCGTGACCACCCACGCGTACAGGCGAGCACCGCCGATCTCGGTGATGGCGCTGGGCAGCAGGCTGACGGTCAGGAACTCGTTGGTGGCGTACAGCCCCACGCCGCCGGCCAGCACCGTCGACGTGCCCAGGTGCCGGGTGAGCAGCTCCCGCCAACTGCCGGTCCGGCCCGTCGTCGAGGTCACTTCAGACCGGCGGCGTCCATCCCCCGCAATTCCTTCTTGAGGTCGGCGATCTCGTCGCGGAACCGGGCCGCCAACTCGAACTGCAGGTCACGTGCGGCCGCCATCATCTGCGCGGTGAGGTCCTTGATCAGGTCGGCCAGCTCGGCGCGTGGCATGTTCGCGGTGTCGCGACCCTCGATCACACCGGCACTGACCGCACGGCCGGGCTCCCCCGGCGCCCGTCGACCGCGGGACGCGTTGCGGCCGGAGCCGCCGATCCCGACGTCGGTGTCGTCAGCTTCCCGGTACACCTGGTCGAGGATGTCGGCGATCTTCTTGCGCAGCGGCTGCGGGTCGATCCCGTGGGCCTCGTTGTAGGCCACCTGCTTGGCCCGGCGCCGCTCGGTCTCGTCGATGGCTTCTTTCATCGAGTCGGTGATCTTGTCGGCGTACATGTGCACTTCACCGGACACGTTGCGGGCGGCGCGGCCGATGGTCTGGATGAGGCTGCGGGTGGACCGCAGGAAGCCCTCTTTGTCGGCGTCGAGGATGGCCACCAGCGACACCTCCGGGAGGTCCAATCCCTCCCGCAGCAGGTTGATGCCCACCAGTACGTCGTACTCGCCCAGCCGTAACTGCCGCAGCAACTCCACGCGGCGCAGCGTGTCGACCTCCGAGTGCAGGTAACGGACCCTGATGCCCATCTCCAGCAGGTAATCGGTGAGGTCTTCGGCCATCTTCTTGGTCAGCGTCGTCACCAGCACCCGCTCGTCGGCGTCGGTGCGTTTGCGGATCTCGCCGATCAGGTCGTCGATCTGCCCCTTGGTCGGCTTGACCACGACCTTCGGGTCCACCAGGCCGGTCGGGCGGATCACCTGCTCGACGAACTCCCCGCCGGTCTGGCTCAGCTCGTACGGCCCGGGGGTGGCCGACAGGTACACCGTCTGACCGATGCGGTCGGCGAACTCCTCCCAGGTCAGCGGTCGGTTGTCGACCGCCGACGGCAGCCGGAAGCCGTATTCGACGAGGTTGCGCTTGCGTGACATGTCGCCCTCGTACATTCCGCCGATCTGCGGCACGGTGACGTGCGACTCATCGATGACCAGCAGGAAATCTTCCGGGAAGTAGTCCAGCAACGTCGCCGGAGCCGATCCGGCCGGCCTCCCGTCTATGTGACGCGAGTAGTTCTCGATGCCCGAACAGAACCCGACCTGCCGCATCATCTCGATGTCGTAGTTGGTGCGCATCCGCAGCCGCTGCGCCTCCAGCAGCTTGCCCTGACCCTCCAGCTCGGACAACCGGTCGGCCAGCTCCTGCTCGATGGTGGAGATCGCCTGCGCCATGCGTTCCGGGCCCGCGACGTAGTGGGTAGCCGGGAAGATCCGCAGGGAGTTGACCTGCCGGATCACCTCGCCGGTCAGCGGATGCAGGTAGTACAGCGCCTCGATCTCGTCGCCGAAGAACTCGATGCGGACCGCCAGCTCTTCGTAGGACGGAATGATCTCCACGGTGTCGCCGCGCACCCGGAAGGAGCCCCGGGTGAAGGACAGGTCGTTGCGGGTGTACTGCACGTCCACCAGCAGCCGCAGCAATCCGTCCCGGGGTACCTCGTTGCCCACCTGCAGTTCGACGGACCGGTCCAGGTAAGACTGCGGTGTGCCCAGACCGTAGATGCAGGACACCGAGGCCACCACCACCACGTCCCGCCGGGACAACAGCGACGACGTCGCGGAGTGCCGTAGCCGCTCCACGTCGTCGTTGATCGAGCTGTCCTTCTCGATGTAGGTGTCGGTCTGCGCGATGTACGCCTCGGGTTGGTAGTAGTCGTAGTAGGAGACGAAATACTCGACGGCGTTGTGCGGCAACATCTCCCGCAGCTCGTTGGCCAGCTGTGCGGCCAGCGTCTTGTTGGGCGCCATCACCAGGGTGGGGCGTTGCAGACGTTCGATCAGCCAGGCGGTGGTGGCCGACTTGCCGGTGCCGGTCGCGCCGAGCAGCACCACGTCATGCTCGCCGGCTTTGATACGCCGCTCGAGCTCGTCGATGGCGGCCGGCTGGTCGCCGGCGGGTTGGTGGGGGCTGACCACGTCGAAGCGGGCGCCGGTGCGGACGATCTCGTCGACGGCGCGGTATTCCGAGTGGGCGACTACTGGGTATTCGGTGGCGAAAGCCATAGCACCAGGGTAAAACCAGGCACCGACAAGCTTTGTTCCCGCTGGTCCCGCGCGCTCGCGCCCGGCCGGGGCGAACAGGGTGCTACTTGTGCCGGCTCCACATCCGGCTCACCGGATCGCATTCGATCAGGTACCCGTCGTTGGAGGCCGACATCGCGAACACCGGGATGTCCGGCTTGTCGCAGGACGTGCCGGCGGCGTGCACGCCGGCGGTGATCGGCGCTCTACCCCAGGTGTTGCCTTCGCACACCACCTGTTCGTTGCTGGTCTGGTCATAGCCGAGCTTGTCGACGTCCGAGCACATCCCACCCAGGACCGGTGGCGACGGACGGGTGCCGGGGGCGGCCGCAGCGCGGATCGCCTGCGCGGGATCGGTCAGCGTCACCCCGGCCGGCACGTCGCCGACCCGGGTCGCGACCACCGGCACCCGGAGCACCGCGCCCTGCGCACCGCACTCACCGCTGCGGACGGTTTCGGTCTGCACACCGCGCAGGGTTCCGTCAGGCTGCGGTGCCAGGGACAACGCCACCGTTTCCTGCTGCGCCGCCTTCGCCGGCCCGTTGGCCTGGCGGCAGCCGACCCGCTGCTGTTCCGGCGAACCCTGCCAATACCCGGCGACGAACCGCAATGTGTCGCTCTGGCCGCCGTCGGCGGTGTCGGCCACCTGGTGGGTGGCCTCATCGAGTGCCACGCCGGTGGCCGCGCATCCGTTGGTGGTGCACACACTGTGGAACGCCCACCAGACGGTGCTGACGCTGTCGTGCCGGATGGATGTGCCGTTCGTCGTGCGCTTGGTGCGGTCGAAATCCAAACGGTAGGTGCCGTCGAGAACCTTCGCCGGGGTCGCCGCGACCGGGACTGCCGGCGCAGCAGCGACGGATGGCGCAGCGGCAGGCCGCGCCGCCAGCGCCGGGGTGGGCTGGGCGTTTTCCGGCTGGAAACTGTAGAGGGTCGACCAGGTCGCCGCGACCGCGATCAGCACCGCACCCACGACTGCCGCCGCCATCCGGATCCGCGGCGATACTCGTCGGGTCGACTTCGTCTGCCCCACAACATATTTGCCCTCAACCGACCCGTCTTGCACCGCCGCCGAAACGGCGTCGGCAAAGTTCCGGCACCGGTCGAAACGAGCCTCCGGTTTCTTGGCCAGTGCCTGCGCGAAGATGTCGTCCAGGCATGCCAGCTCCGGCCGGTAGTCACTGACCCGGGGCGGATCGTCGTGCAGGTGTTGGCTGATGACCGCGACCGGGTTGGCGTGCCGGAACGGCGGCGCACCGGTGAGTAGGTGAAATGCCGTGGCGGCCAACGCATATTGGTCTGCACGGCGGTCGATGTTGGCACCCGCCAGCTGCTCGGGAGCCGCGTAGGCTACCGTTCCCACCGCGGCGTTGGTCTGGGTGATCCCACTGATATCGGCCAGATGGCGGGCAACACCGAAGTCCGCCAACAGAATCCGGCGTTCATCCCCGTCGGGGTGGGTGAGCAGGATGTTGGCGGGCTTGACGTCACGGTGCAGCAGTCCCCGATCATGGGCGTAATCGAGTGCTCCGGCGACCGCAGCCAGGATGGCGCAGACGTCGCTCGTCGGCATCCCCTGCGGGTGTGACTCTTTGACCAGGCGGGCGGCGTCGGTGCCCTCCACGTAGTCCATCGATATCCAGAGCTGGCCGTCGAACTCGCCTCGGTCGTGCACTCCGACGATGTGGGGATGCCACAGTGTCGCTGCGAGATCGGCTTCCCTGTCGAATCTTTCGCGGAACTCGCTGTTCGAGGTGATGGTCTGGGCGAGGACTTTGATCACGTCGCGGCGCGGTAGCCGCGGATGCAACGCGAGATAGACCTCGGCCATTCCGCCGACGCCCAACTGGCGCAGGATCGTGTAACCGGCGAAGGACGCACCCCGGGTCAGTTCAGAACGCTCGGCCGGCGGCGGCACCGGCGTGATGCGTTGCCGGAGGCGCCCGATAGGCGTCGTCAAGACGCGCCGCCCGGCGTCGAAACGCCGGGCCGCGCCTGATCGATGGTCCATCCGTCGTCGCCTCCCCTCCAAGGCATGATGCACGAAAGGTGTTGGCGCAGGGGCGGTTGCAAGCTGTGAAACAGCTATGTATGGCTCCGTGCGAGACATAGCAACGTCACAGCTGAGTCACAACCAGCAACATCCAACGGCACCGATACTGGTGGTCGTGAATCGACCAGCACCGCCGGCGTTGACCATTCGGCATGACGGTTCCCAATGTTCCTTCGCCGCAGGCTACGAGGTTGTCGTGGGTCGTGATCTGCAGGCCGACCTGCGCATCCCGGACCCACGGATCTCCCGCGCGCACCTGATCGTGCGTTTCGACCGCGGCCGTTGGCTGGCCATCGACAACGGCTCGCTCAACGGCACCTATGTCAATGGCTATCGGATGCCGGTAGTGGACCTGCATGACGGCCAGAGCGTCAATGTCGGCAATCCCGCCGGACCACGACTCACCTTCGAGATCGGTCGGCAGGCAGGCCTTTCCCCGCGTCCGCGCAGCGCGTTCAGCAACTCCAGGGCAAGCCACGACAGCGGTCCCCCGACCCTGGCCTGGTCGACCATCCCGCCGCGACCGGCACACCCTCGGTCAAACGGGCGTCCGCTGCCGCCGTGGCCTCAAGAGGAGGCCACCAGCGTCGACATCGCGCCACCACCGCCGCCGGCCGAACTCACCGTGATCGACGCCAGGTCAGCGGATATGTCGAACCTGGCGACCAGGATGGTCAGGGTCCTCGCGCCACGCTCGATTGCGACCCCGAGACCGGCCTCGAAACCAGCCCCTGTCAAGACAATCGGCCGCGCCAGCGACAACGACATCGTCGTCTCCGACGTCCTGGCCTCCCGCAGGCACGCGACGCTGCGGCCGACCCCGTTGGGCGCCGAGATCGAGGATCGCAGCATCAACGGCACGTTCGTCAACGGCACCCGGGTCGGCTCGGCGATCCTGTCCGAGGGAGACGTCGTCACGATCGGCAACGTCGACCTGGTGTGGCACGAGGACACCCTGGTGCCGCGCAGCGAAACCGAGTCTCGCACCGGCGGACTCGAGGTGCGCGGCGTGGACTACACCGTCGACGGCGGCAAACAACTGCTCGACGCCATCTCGCTCACCGCGCGGCCGGGCACGTTGACCGCGGTGATCGGCGGGTCGGGTGCCGGCAAGAGCACGTTGGCCAGGCTGATCGCCGGCTACGTCCGGCCCAGCAAGGGTTCGGTCAGCTTCGAGGGACACGACATTCACGCCGAATACGCGTCGTTGCGCAGCCGGATCGGCATGGTGCCGCAGGACGACGTCGTGCACCGCCAGCTCACCGTGCATCAGGCGTTGGGCTACGCGGCGGAGCTGCGGCTACCGCCGGACACCAGCAAATCCGACCGCGCCCGGATCGTCGCCCAGGTACTGGACGAACTCGACCTGACCAAGCACGCTGACACCCGGGTGGACAAGCTGTCCGGGGGCCAGCGCAAGCGGGCCTCGGTGGCACTCGAACTGCTGACCGGCCCCTCCCTGTTGATCCTGGACGAGCCCACGTCGGGTCTGGATCCCGCGTTGGATCACCAGGTCATGACGATGCTGCGGCAGCTGGCCGACGCGGGCCGGGTGGTGATCGTCGTGACGCACATGCTGTCCTATCTGGATATCTGTGACCAGCTGCTGCTGGTGGCGCCCGGCGGAAAGACGGCCTATTGCGGGCCGCCCGACCAGATCGGCGGGGCGATGGGCACCACCAACTGGGCCAAGATCTTCAGCCAGGTGGGCGCCGACCCCACCGAAGCGAATCGGCGGTTCCTGGCCCAGAACCAACCCCAGGACCGGTCCGGAACCGAAGCCGTGCCGGCCGACCTGGGCAAACCGGCGCAGACCAGTGTGCGGCGTCAGATCTCGACCGTCGCGCGGCGCCAGATCCGGCTGGTCTTTGCCGACCGCGCCTATTTCGTGTTCCTGGCGCTGCTCCCGTTTGCTTTGGGCGCGTTGTCGCTGACTGTCCCGGGCTCCAACGGGTTCCGCGTGGTCGGTGAGCACGGTGGGACACCCGACGAGTCCGCGCAGATCCTCAACCTGCTGCTGCTGGCCGCGGCCTTCATGGGCACCGCGTTGACGATCCGCGACCTGGTCGGCGAGCGGGCGATCTTCCAGCGTGAACAGGCGGTGGGACTGTCGACGACCGCCTATCTGTTGGCCAAGACCGCGGTGTTCTGTGCGTTCGCCGTGCTGCAGGCCGCGATCGCCACGACCATCGTGATCCTCGGGAAGGGCGGACCGACGCGTGGCGGCCTGGTGCTGGGTCACGGCAACTCGGCGGCGACCGTCGAGTTGTTCCTGGCGGTCGCCGGTACCTGCGTCGCGTCGGCCCTCCTGGGCTTGGCGATCTCGGCACTGGTGCGTTCCACCGAGCAGATCATGCCGCTGTTCGTGGTGTCGATCATGGCGCAGCTGGTGCTTTGCGGTGGGATGGTGCCGGTGACGAATCGGATTGTGCTGCAACAGGTTTCCACGGCGGTGCCGGCGCGCTGGGGTTATGCCGCGGCGGCGTCGACGGTCGACGTCAGGTCGCTGGTGCCGGGCTCGCTGCTTCCGCAGGACCGGTTCTGGCAGCACACTTCGCGGATCTGGCTGGTGGACATGGGCATGTTGGCCGGGTTGTCGGTGTTCTACGCGTGCTTCGTGCGGTGGAAGATTCGGCTCAGGCGGTAGCCGCGTCCGGCTCGGTGGTCATGTGTCGGCGCACGAGCTTGCGCCAACGCCGCTGCCGGTAGCGGTAGATCCCGGTCGCGACTTTGGCCACGACGGCGGTGGCGATGCCGGCGTCGATGTCGACGGTGTCGCTGTACCGGCACGAGTGTTCGTCGATCGGCTCGGTGTGCAGCGTGTGGTTCCAGGCCTTGAGCAGCCCACCGTGTTCCCGGGTGCGGATGGTGCGGGTGGCCTTGTCCACCTCGACGACGTCGATGGTGTGCCGATAGGCCGGGAAGAGATGAAATGCGACCAACCATCCGGTGCCGCGCTCCCCTTCCCGCAGGGGTTCGCTGCGTCCGGCCAGCGCGGGAAAGCCGAAGAGACCGCGGCAGACGTACAAGAACGTGGCCGGGGACAGCATCGCCGACCACACCCGGTCGGCATTGGTGGGCAACAATGTTTCGATATGGACAGTGCGCATCATCGGCTCCTCATCGCTGGTCCTGATTGTGCTGGTGAACGCGCCGAATGACTACTCGCTTTGACCAGGAGATGCCAGATCGCCCCGACTGATCGCTTCCGGCAGCGCAAGCAGCCCAAACAGGACCGCGCCACCGCGACCCGGCAACGGGTCCTGGACGCGGCGGCTCACATTTTCGCCGAGCACGGGTACTGCGCAGGGACCACCAACCGCATCGCCGAGCGCGCCGGGGTGTCGATCGGTTCGGTGTACCAGTACTTTCCGAACAAGGACGCCATCTTGCGCGCCTTGATGGACGCACACGTCGACGCCGGGATGCGCCTATTCAACGAGCGGCTGTCGGCCGGCCTGCCGCCGCGACTGGACGACACCCTGCGGCTGTTCGTCCGCGCGGCCATCGACAACCACCGTGACGATCCGCGGCTGCACCGCGTGCTGTTCGAAGAGGCACCGCGGGCACCGGCATTCCTGGATCGGTTGCACGAACTGGAACGGCTCAGTGTCGAGACGATCAGTTGGGTTCTCGATCAGCATTCCCATCCCCAGAGCGGACTGCACGCCCAGATCGTCGTCGCCACCATCGATTCCCTGGTGCACCGCCTGATCACGGCAGCCGAACCCGTCGATTTCCAAACGGCCGAAGACGAAATCGTCGCCTTGCTCACCCGCTACCTCGAGGCTCCCGCCTCAGAGCACCGGTAGGGGGTCCCCATCCATCCGCCCAAGCACGAGACGTTCGACCTGGCCGCCCGCATCAACATCGACCCAAAAGGCATCGTGCGGGCGGTCGACGAGTACACGGTGCTGCCCTGGGGGCTGTATCTGGCGCGACCCACCCCGGGCCGGGAGCAGTTCCGCTACCTCGAATCGTGGCTGTTGCCGTCATTGGGGTTGCGCGCCAGCGTGTTTCATTTCAATCCCGGACACGAGCGCGATCACGACTACTACCTGGATGTGGGTGAGTACACGCCGGGACGGACGGTCTGGCGATCCGAAGACCACTACCTGGATATCGAGGTCCGGACCGGGCGTGGGGTTGAGTTGGCCGACGTCGACGAGTTGCTGGACGCGGTGCGGCAGAACTTGCTGACTGCCGAGGCGGCGGAGTTGGCGGTGCGCCGCGCGACATCCGCCATCGAGGGCCTGGCCGCCAACGACTACGACCTGACACGCTGGCTCTCCGCCGCCGGTATGGAACTCACCTGGCGGCGGAGATAGCCGACGACACGTTTTTTCAGACTGCCAGCAGCCGCTCGAAGAACTCGCGGTAGTGCATCAGCGCCAGCCGCAGGTCCTCGGTGGAGGCTTCCTGTCCGCGCGCCCACTGCTCTTCCAGTCGCGAACGGGCTTGGGCGAAGCTGGATGTCAGCTGATCGACCAGGTCGGAGACCAGGACGTCGGCCTTTTGGACGCAGTCCTTGGGGTCGTCGACGAATGCCGCCTGCACCGCGGCCCAGCGCCCGCGCAGTTCGGTGAGGTCGTCCTCGGCGAACAACGTTTCCTCCGTTGCCGATTCGTGACGAACCGGGGCCTCGGCAGGCGGCTCGGCCAGTGTCTCCATCTGCTCGTCCCCGGCGACCGGGGGGTTCGTCGCCGGTGGCTGTTCAGCCACAGGCGCTGTCGCCGTGGGATTTTGGGTCTCGCCGTAGGCGTCGGGGACCCGTGCTTGCTGCTCGTGCGTAGTCATGCGCTTGCCTCCTTAGGCATCTGTGGTTTCGAGCAACTTCTCGAACAGTGCGCGGTAGTGCACGAACGCTTCGCGCTGCTGCTCGGTGTCGACATCACCGCGCTGCTGGGCCAGGTGGATGTTGTGAGCGGCGCGGTAGTTTTCGACGATCTGCGGGTGGTCGACGGAGATGTCAGCTGCCCGCTGGTCGAAATCGTCTACGGGATAACCCCGTTCGCGCATCACGTCGGTCACCAGCCGGTCGGCGACGCCGACCGCGGTCGCCGGGTTGTCGACGAACCCGGTCTGCACCTGGTGCCAGCGGTTACTGAAGTCCGACAGTGCCGACGGCGTCAGCGGAACGATGTCGAGTTTCTTGCGATTCTGTTCCCGTGCGGTGAGTTCGTGCTCAGCCGCCTTCGAGTCGCCGGTCTCGGACACCAGACGTTCGTACTCGTTGCCATAGTGCTGCTTGAGCCGCTCGGTTTTCCTGCGGCTGCTCGCCAGACTCGCTAAAACAATGACCGCGGCGACCACCAGAACGACGAGGACCGCAATCAAAATCCATTGCCAGAGAGCCATTTTCTGCTCCTCTCGTACTCATGTCGAATAACCGCCGCGGACCCGGAGCAAACGTCTCCGGGCCCGGCGGATGTCAGTAGTAGTGCCTGCGGCCGCCGACGGCGCGTCCCATCGAACCGAGAACGGCCAGGATCGCACCGATGACGAGCAGGATGATGCCGAGTGTCCAGACGATGGAAATCTTGAAGACGAATCCAACGACCAGCAGGACGATGCCAAGAATGATCACGATGAGCCCTCCTTCGGGCGATGGCCGGTTGAACGGTTGAGGTCCCGATGCTGATGAGTCCAACACCCTTAAGGGGGGTAGCAATACACCCCTAGGGAGGTAATCTTGCGCGGTATGCCACCGCCGATCATCATTGCGCTGGTTGACGACTACGACGTCGTCGTCAAAGGCGTCGCCAACATGCTCGACCCCTACCGCGACCGCGTCGTCATCGCCGAACTCGACTCCACCATGCCGGTGAAGGACGCGGTCGACATCGTCTTGTACGACTCATTCGCCCAGCCCGAATCCGACCACGACGAGATCGAGGTGTTGGTCGCCAACAAGCGCGCAAGCCGAGTTGTGGTCTACACGTGGAACTTTCACCCCGACCTGGTCGAGAGCGCCCGACACAAGGGAGCCCACGGCTACCTGTCCAAGACGCTGCCCGCCCGGGAGCTGGTCGCCGCGTTGGAGGCCGTCCACTCCGGCGAAGTGGTCGTCAGCGATGTCCCGGCCCGAGCGCGCAGCGCACCCGGGCTCGATTGGCCGGGCCGCGGCGAGGGACTCAGCGACCGCGAGGCTGAGATCCTGGCCCTGATCACGCAGGGCAAGAGCAACGCCGACGTCGCCCGGCTGACCTATCTCAGTCCCAACACGGTCAAGTCCTACATCCGGACGATCTATCGCAAGATCGGCGTCGGCAGCCGTACCCAGGCGGTGCTATGGGGCGTGGACCACGGCTTCACTCCGGATCATCACCGGATCGAGCACTGGCGCGGCGGCCCGTAACCGGCAACAAGGCGTCCAGGTCCGCGATCGCCCGCAGAGTGTCGTTCAGATGTGTGCAGGTGCTGGTGCCGACGAATTCCACACGGACGCGGTCACGTAACTCCTCGAGCGCCATGCCCTGGATGCGCGCCGCGCTGCCGATGGCGCCGGGGCACTCCTGCCAGGGCAACACCCGCACCTCGGCACGCACCGACGCGATGGTCCGCGTTGTGGTGTCGACGGTGCCGGCGACCGTGTACTCGTGCACGATCGTCTCGACGACGTCGTCGTCCATGTGCGAGTCCCGGAAGTGGGCGTCGAACCCCGCGTGGCCGCCGTTCAGCGGCCAGGTGTCGAGGCGACGGAACCGGCGCATCCCCCGCGCTCGCAGCGGTTCGACATCGTGCAGTCCCTCCAGCACCGGCGCCACCGGTCCGCGTCCGGTCGGGATGACATCGTGTTGCCGGGCGTAGCCGATCAACGATGCCTGCGGCGCGAAACCCGCGCAGATCCCGGCCATCCGGTCGGCGACACCAGGCGGCATCTTCTGCTCGATGCCCAAGACGATCGCCGCGTGTTGGATGGCGTATCCCGACACCAGGGCAGCACCGACCCAGTCGTCGAGCAGCAGATGAAGCAGGCTGGCCTCGTGCACGTCCTCGGGGAGCAGTTCGGTGACCACCGAACGGAAACCGCGCCCGACCCGACGTCCCCGCAGCGCTTCGAGGCGACCATCTCGCGGCGTCGACGAGATCTCGTCGATCACCTGGTCGATCAGGCGCGCGTTCATCCGGATCTCATCCAGCACCTTGTCGCCGCCCGCATCGCGAGCCCGCAGGTCGACCAACGATCCTCGCGTCTCGTCCGGATGGGTGTCGATGGTGCTGGTACGCCGGCGCCGACCGGCCACCAAGGGTGCCGCCCGCTCACCAACCGGCCGCCGCGGCCCGAGGATGTCCGTGACGAATGGCATGGAACTAGGGCTTCCAGCCGGTGCTGTCGGCCCACTGCCAGGCCCGCCGGTAGGCGTCGCGGAACCACGGTTCCTTGACGGTCGTATACCGGACGATGTCGCCGCCGCCCTCGTCCTCGGCTGCGCGCTTGGCCGCTGAATACTCTTCGCGCACATCGTCATTGGCTTTCAGCCAGTCGACGAACAGCAGCGCGAACTGCTGGTTGGGCCGCCCGTTGACCCGGATGTGCACGTTGGTCGGCCGGCCGGGGTCGGCTGAGGCGTGAATCCGCTTGTGCCACAACGCTGGATCATCGGAATGGTCGAAGCCCGGCACGGTGCTGCGCGCGTCGGACCTGGTGGTGTCCTGGGTGATGTGCTCAAGACGCGGATAGCCCGCCGCCAGCAGCGGTTCGACGAGTTCGTCTGCCACGTCGAACGATTCGACGGTGATCTGAATGTCGATGACGTCCTTGGCATCCAGGCCGGGCACCGCAGTAGAGCCGATGTGGTCGACTCGCAGAGCCCGGTGCCCGCAGGTGGTCTGCAACCGGTTGACGACGCGCCGGGCCTGGTCCGGCCAGGACGGGTCGGCCGGTGCCAGTCGCGCCTGCGCGCGGGCGTGCTCACGGCGAGTCAGATTGTGCGCGAACGGGACTATCCGGTTGTGCCACACATCCCGCGCCCGCTCGACCAGCTCATCCGGACTGCCCGAGTTGTCCAGCCAGATGTCGGCGACCTCACGGCGCTGCGCGTCGTCGGCTTGGGCGGCGATCCGTGCGCGTGCGTCGTCCTCGCTCATGCCGCGTAGCTCGACCAACCGACGCATCCGCACCTCTTCGTCGGCATGCACGATGATCACCAGCGGAAACAACGGCGCCATCCCGGATTCCACCAGCAGTGGGATGTCCTCCACCACAACGGCGTCCTGCGATACCGCGGCGATGATCTCGGCACGACGCTTGCCCACCAGCGGATGCACGATGCCGTTGAGCTTCTGACGCTGCTCCTCGTTGGCAAAAGCCTTGGCCGCCAACGCCGGCCGATCCAGAGCACCGTCGGGAAGCAGGATGTCCTCGCCGAACGCTTCGACCAGTGACGCCAATCCCTCGGTGCCCGGCTCGACTACCTCCCGGGCGATGACATCACCGTCGACGATGATGCCACCGCACTCCGAGAACGTCTTGGACAGCGCCGACTTGCCGGCACCGATCCCTCCGGTCAGACCGATGCGCAACATCCGGCGGCGAGTTAAGCGCTGCCGGCGAGCTTTTCGCGCAGCGCAGCCAACTGCGCGTCGCTGGCCAGCGACCCGCCCGCGGACTTCTCCGAGGAGCTGCTGCTGGACGACGACTGACCGCCGCCACCGTGGTCGGCCGCTTCGGCAGCGGCGAACTTCTCCATCTGGGTGGTGTGCATCTTGTGCCGGCGCTCGGCCTCGGCGTAGCGCGCTTCCCACTCGTTGCGCTGGGCGTCGAAACCTTCGATCCATTCGTTGGTTTCGGAGTCGAAGCCCTCGGGGAAGATGTAGTTGCCCTGCTCGTCGTAGCTGTCGGCCATGCCGTACTTGGCGGGGTCGAACTCTTCGGTGTAGTCCTCGTTGGCCTGCTTGAGCGACAACGAGATTCGACGACGCTCCAGGTCGATGTCGATGACCTTGACCATCGCGTCGTCGCCGACCGCGACCACCTGGTCGGGCACCTCCACGTGGCGCTCGGCCAGCTCGGAGATGTGCACCAGGCCCTCGATGCCCTCCTCGACCCGCACGAACGCACCGAACGGCACCAGCTTGGTGACCTTGCCGGGCACGATCTGGCCGATGGCGTGGGTGCGGGCGAAGTGGCGCCACGGGTCTTCCTGAGTTGCCTTCAGCGACAACGAAACCCGCTCGCGGTCCATGTCGACGTCGAGCACCTCGACGGTGACCTCGTCGCCCACCGTGACCACCTCGGACGGGTGGTCGATGTGCTTCCAGGACAGCTCGGAGACGTGCACCAGACCGTCCACACCGCCGAGGTCGACGAACGCGCCGAAGTTGACGATGGAGGAGACCACACCCTTGCGGATGGTGCCCTTCTGCAGCTGGTTGAGGAATTCGCTGCGCACCTCGGACTGGGTCTGCTCCAGCCAGGCGCGGCGGGACAACACCACGTTGTTGCGGTTCTTGTCCAGCTCGATGATCTTGGCTTCGATCTCTTTGCCGATGTAGGGCTGCAGGTCCCGGACGCGGCGCATCTCGACCAGGGACGCGGGCAGGAAACCACGCAGTCCGATGTCGAGGATCAGGCCACCCTTGACCACCTCGATGACGGTGCCCTTGACGGCCTCGTCCTTCTCCTTGAGCTCTTCGATGGTGCCCCAGGCGCGCTCGTACTGGGCGCGCTTCTTGGACAGGATGAGCCGGCCTTCTTTGTCCTCTTTCGTGAGAACCAGGGCCTCGACCTCATCGCCGACGGAAACGACCTCGTTGGGGTCGACGTCGTGCTTGATGGAGAGTTCGCGGGCGGGGATGACCCCTTCGGTCTTGTAGCCGATGTCGAGGAGCACCTCGTCCCGGTCCACTTTGACGATCGTGCCTTCGACGATGTCGCCGTCGTTGAAGTACTTGATCGTTTTGTCTATTGCGGCAAGAAAATCCTCGCTGGTGCCAATGTCGTTGACGGCTACTTGCGGCGAGGTGACGGTGGGACTCGGCATATTGTTGGGTTGCTCCGGACAGGGTTCATCGTAGGGACGTGGGACTTGAGTTATTTGTGTGACCCGCGATCGAGCACAACGGATACCCGTCGAGGCTACTCGACGGCGTGCATCCTGGACAAACGGGGTCTGATCGCGAAGCAGCATGACGTCGCCGGCACTTGCGAGGCCGGGTCCGACCTGCGCCGAACCTAGTGCGCCGCCGCGTCCCAGCTGCGGCCGTAGCCGACCGACACCTCGAGCGGCACGTCCAGCGGGTAAGCCCCGCCCATCTTGTCCCGCACCAGCGTCTCCAACTGGTCCCGTTCCCCCGGCGCGATCTCGAGCAACAACTCGTCGTGCACCTGCAGCAGCATCCGTGACGCCAGCCCGGCTTCCCTGATCGCCTTGTCCACCTCGATCATCGCCACCTTGATGATGTCGGCGGCGCTGCCCTGGATCGGCGCGTTGAGCGCGGCACGTTCGGCGGCTTCGCGGACCTGGCGGTTACTGCTGTCCAGCTCGGGCAGATACCGCCGGCGGCCCAGCACAGTGGAGGTATAGCCGTCCTTGCGGGCCTGGTCGACGACGGCCAGCAGGTAATCGCGCACCCCGCCGAACCGGGCGAAGTACTGGTCCATCTGCTCTTTGGCCTCTTCGGTGGAGATCTTGAGTTGGGTGGACAACCCGTAGGCACTCAACCCGTAGGCCAGCCCGTACGACATCGCCTTGACCCGTCGCCGCAGCTCGCCAGTCACCTCGTCGATGGGCACGCCGAACGCGCGGGAGGCGACGAACGAGTGCAGGTCTTCGCCGGTGTTGAACGCTTCGATCAACCCGTCGTCCCGCGACAGATGCGCCATGATCCGCATCTCGATCTGGCTGTAGTCCGCGGTCATCAGCTCGGCATAGCCCGACCCGACGATGAAGGCGTCGCGGATCTGGCGGCCGGCGTCGGTGCGGATCGGGATGTTCTGCAGGTTCGGTTCGGTGGACGAGAGCCGTCCGGTCGCGGCGATCGTCTGATTGAACGTGGTGTGAATCCGGCCGTCGCCGGCCACCGAGTTGAGTAGCCCGTCGACGGTGACCTTGAGCCGGGTGACGTCGCGATGGGTCAGCAGATGCTGCAGGAACGGGTGCCCGGTCTTGTCGAACAGGGACTGCAGGGCGTCCGCGTCGGTGGTGTAGCCGGTCTTGGTCCGTTTGGTCTTGGGCATGCCCAGTTCGTCGAACAACACCACCTGCAGCTGCTTGGGCGAGCCCAGGTTGATCTGCTTGCCGATCACGGCGTAGGCGAGTTCGGCGGCGTCGCGGATCTGGTCGCCGAACTGGCTCTGCAGTTCGGTCAGCATGCCCAGGTCGACGGCGATGCCGACGTTCTCCATTCCGGCCAGCACCTGCTGCACCGGCAACTCCATCTCACCGAGCAGCGCGGTGGAGTCGATGCGGGCCAGCTCGGCGTCCAGGGCGTCGGCCAGGTCGACGACGGCGCGGGCCCGCAGGATCGCCGTCTGCGCGGCCTGTCCGTCCGCGCCGTCGTCGTCATCCAGCAGCGAAAGCTGTTGCTGCTCAGCGGTTTCCGCACGGAGTTCACGCCGCAGGTAGCGCAGCGAGAGGTCATCGAGGGTGAAGCTGCGCTGCCCGGGCCGCACCAGATAGGCGGCCAGCGCGGTATCGGAAGTGACGCCGTTCAGCGTCCAGCCGCGACCTACCAAGTCGTGAATGGCGAGCTTCGCCTCGTGCAGCGCCTTGGGCTGGTCGGCATCGGCCAACCAGGTCGCCAGCGCGGCGTCGTCCTCGGCGGTCAGGGTGGCGGTGTCGACGTAGGCGCCGTCCCCGTCGGCGGCCGCGACGGCCAGGGCGGTCGCGTCACCGCCATGCGGCAGGTGGGTGCCCACCACCGCCAGGCCGGACCGGCGGCCGTCGTTGGCGTGCTCGGCCAGCCACTGCGCGACCGTGCCCGGCTGCAAAGCTCCGCCGCGCACGTCGAAACCCTCGTCGACCTCGGGTTCGACGGCGGCCAGCGTGTCGAACAACCGGTCGCGCAGCACGCGGAACTCGAGGTCGTCGAAAAGCCGGTGGATCTGGTCGCGATCCCAGGGCTGTAGCCGCAGCGTATCCGGGGTCTGCGCCAGCGGCACGTCCCTGACCAGTTCGGTCAGGTCCCGATTGAGCACGACGTTGGCCACGTGCGCGCGCAGTGCGTCGCCGACCTTGCCGCGCACCGATTCGACGTTGTCGACCAGCGACTGCAGCGAGCCGTATTCGATGATCCACTTCGACGCGGTCTTCTCCCCCACGCCGGGGATGCCGGGCAGGTTGTCGCTGGGGTCGCCCCGCAGTGCGGCGAAGTCCGGGTATTGCTTGGGCGTCAGGCCGTATTTCTCGACGACGGCATCGGGGGTGAACCGGGTCAGTTCGCTGACGCCTTTGCGCGGGTAAAGGACCGTGACGTCGTCGCTGACCAGCTGCAACGAGTCCCGGTCCCCGGTGACCACCAGCACCCGGTAGCCCTCGTGTTCGGCTTGGATGGCCAGCGTGGCGATGATGTCGTCGGCCTCGAACCCGGCCTCGGCGAGCACGGTGATACCAAGGGCGCCAAGCACTTCCTTGGTGATGTCGATCTGACCGTGGAACTCGTCGGGCGTCGAGGACCGGTTGGCCTTGTATTCGGGGTAGCGCTCCGAGCGGAAGGTCTGCCGGGACACGTCGAACGCCGCCGCAATATGGGTGGGCGCTTCGTCGCGCAGCAGGTTGATCAGCATGGCGGTGAAGCCGTAGACGGCGTTGGTGGTCAGTCCGCCGCGGGTCTTGAAGTTCTCCGCCGGCAGCGCGTAGAAGGCCCGGAACGCCAACGAGTTGCCGTCCAACAGCATCAAGGTGGGCTTGGGTTGTTCCTCGGTCGCAGGCACGGGTTTCACTCTATTCATCGGGTCCGACGCGCCTGGCGCTCCCAAACAAGCGCTTGGTAGTCTTGCCGGGTGCCCGAGGTCACTAGCCAAGAACCGGCGATCGACGGATGGTTCGCCACCGACGATGCCGACGCCCCGCATCTGACCGGCAGTAAGTGCCCCGCGTGCGGCACTTACGTCTTCCCGCCGCGGGAGAACAACTGCCCGAACCCGGCCTGCGACAGCGACACCTTGGAGTCCGTCGCGTTGTCGCGGCGCGGGAAGTTGTGGAGCTACACGGAGAATCGGTACCCGCCGCCCAAGCCCTACCCGGCCGCCGAACCGTTCGAGCCGTTCGCGATCGCCGCGGTCGAGCTGGTCGACGAGGGGCTGATCGTGCTGGGCAAGGTCGTGGAAGGCACCCTGGCCGCCGACTTGAGGGTCGGCATGGAGATGGAACTGGCCGTCATGACGCTGTTCACCGACGCCGACGGCGTCGAGCGGACCGTGCACGCGTGGAAGCGCGCCGGCGACGATAGACAGGGCAGTGCGATCGGAGACAGCGGCGAGGAGCGGCGCAAATGACGAAGGTCATGACTCCGGAACCGCTCTACATCCTGGGCGCCGGCATGCACCCGTGGGGCAAGTGGGGGCGCGACTTCACCGAATACGGCGTCGTCGCCGCCCGTGCGGCACTGGCCGAAGCGGGACTGGACTGGCGACAGATTCAGCTGGTGGCCGGGGCCGACACGATCCGGAACGGCTATCCGGGCTTCATTGCCGGGTCGACGTTCGCGCAGAAACTGGGTTGGAACGGCGTGCCGGTGAGCTCGAGCTACGCCGCGTGCGCCAGTGGCTCGCAGGCGCTGCAGAGCGCCCGCGCCCACATTCTGGCAGGGTTCTGCGATGTCGCGCTGGTCATCGGTGCCGACACCACCCCGAAGGGAGCCTTCGCGCCGGTCGGCGGGGAACGCAAGAACGATCCCGACTGGCAGCGCTTCCACCTGATCGGCGCGATGAACCCGGTGTATTTCGCGCTGCTGGCGCGCCGCCGGATGGACCTCTACGGCGCGACATCGGAGGACTTCGCCCAGGTCAAGGTGAAGAACTCTCAGCACGGTCTGCAGAACCCGAATGCCCGTTACCGCAAGGAGTCCTCGGTGGAGGACGTGCTGGCCAGCCCGGTGGTCAGCGACCCGCTGCGGCAACTCGACATCTGCGCCACCTCCGACGGCGCGGCCGCGCTGATCGTGGCGAGCGCGGAGTTCACCCGCAAGCATCTCGGCTCGTTGGACGGTGTGCCGTCGGTGCGTGCGGTGAGCACGGTGACGCCGCAGTACCCGCAGCATCTACCCGAACTTCCCGATATCGCAACGGATTCCACCGCGGTGGTGGCCGCACCCGAGCGGGTGTTCAAGGACCAGATCCTCGACGCGGCCTACGCCGAGGCCGGCATCGGACCCGAAGACGTGAGCATGGCCGAGGTCTACGACCTGTCCACTGCGCTCGAACTCGACTGGTACGAGCACCTGGGGTTGTGCCCGAAGGGCGAGGCCGAGGGGCTGTTGCGTTCCGGCGCAACCGCTTTGGGTGGTCGCGTGCCGGTCAATCCGTCGGGCGGGCTGGCGTGCTTCGGTGAGGCGATTCCGGCGCAGGCGATCGCGCAGGTCTGCGAGCTGACCTGGCAGCTGCGTGGTCAGGCGACCGGCCGGCAGGTGGAAGGTGCGCGGGTCGGCGTCACTGCCAACCAGGGGCTGTTCGGGCACGGGTCGTCGGTGATCGTCGCGCGCTGATCTCTTGTGTCGGCTTTTGGGCGCGAGCGGCCTCAAAATGCCAGTTTTTCGGCCTTTCGGCGTACTCTTGAGCGCGCTCGCGGGAGCAGGTCAGGCGTCCTTGGGCGTATCGAGGGTTTCCAGCACCACTTCGGCGACACGTTTCATCGATGTCCGCCGGTCCATCGCGGCGCGCTGAATCCACTTGAACGCTTCCGGCTCGGTCATACCCTGCTTGACCTGCAGCAACCCTTTGGCACGTTCGATCAGCTTGCGGGTCTCCAACCGGTCCGACAGTGTGGCCACTTCTCGTTCCAGCGCGGTGAGTTCGCTGAACCGGCTCATCGCCAATTCGATCGCCGGGATCAGGTCGCTGGCGGTGAACGGCTTCACCAGGTACGCCATCGCGCCGGCATCGCGGGCGCGTTCGACCAGGTCGCGCTGACTGAAAGCGGTCAGTATCACGATCGGCGCGATGCGTTTACTGGCGATCTCAGAAGCCGCGTCGATCCCGTCGCGACGCGGCATCTTCACATCCATGATCACCAGGTCGGGTTTGTGCTCTTCGGCCAACTCGACGGCCTCCTGACCGTCGCCGGCCTCCCCGACGATGTCGTACCCCTCCTCTCGCAGCATCTCTGCCAGGTCCATGCGGATCAGGGCTTCGTCTTCTGCGATCAGGACCCGGCGCGTGGAAGCGGCGGCGGCATCGGTGGTGGGGCCGGTCATGACGGATATTGTGTCGTGACGGCTGTGATCCTTCATCCGGGGGGTTCCTCTAAGGTAGGTAGCCGGATCGCAGCAGAGCCCAGCCCTCGTATCCCAACTGGCAGAGGAAACGGATTCAAAACCCGTACAGTGTGAGTTCGAATCTCACCGAGGGCACCATCCGCGGAATACGCACCACGACGCCGACGTTGCGCACCTCAGGTATGCCCACGCGCCAAGATCGCTCATTCACCGAGGTCAACAGTTAGGCTCTAACCCGTGACCGCTAAGAAATGCGGTGCCCGGAAAGCAGGCAAGACCGGTTCGGCACGCCGACCGGACTGCGTTGCCGCCGTCCGCACACAGACACGCGACATTCGGCAGCACTATGCGGACCAGGCCGCGCGCCGCGCTCGGATCCTGAACATTGCTTCTTATCTCTCCGTGGTGGTCAGCGCGAGCTTCGTGGCGGTCCAACTATTTGTCGGCTCCTGGCTGTGGCAGGTCATGTGGGTCAACATCGCGGCGGCGATGGTCTTCGGATTCATCCCGATGCTGCATCGCTTCGGCGAACTGGTGGCACCGCTGGCGTTCATCGGAGCGGCCTACGTGACGGTCCTTGCCAGCTGCTGGGAAGTCGGCACCGACTCGGGTGCGCAGCTCTTCTTCATCGTCGGTGCCTGCCTGGTGGTGCTGCTGCTCGGCTCCGAACACATCGTGCTGGCCAGCTTCCTGGCCGCAATCGCCGCGGGATTGGTGATCCTGTCCGAGTTCGCGATCCCGCGTGACACCGGGTTGCAACCCCCATGGGCACAGGCGACGGGCTTCGTGATCACCACCGTCTCCGCCTGCGTCATGGTGGTCGTCACGGTGTGGTTCGCCTTGCGCGACACCGTGCGCGCCGAATCCGCCATGGAGGAGCAGTACGAGCGATCCGAGGCACTGCTGGCCAACATGTTGCCGGCCAGCATCGCCGAACGGCTCAAGGAACCCGAGCGCCGCGTCATCGCCGACAAGTACGACGAGGCCTCGGTCCTCTTCGCCGACATCGTCGGCTTCACCGAGCGGGCGAGCAGCACCGCGCCGGCCGACCTCGTGCGATTCCTGGACCGCCTCTACAGCGCGTTCGACGCCCTGGTGGACAAGTACGAGCTGGAGAAGATCAAGGTCAGCGGCGATTCCTACATGGTGGTCAGCGGCGTTCCTCGCCCCCGCCCCGATCATGTCCACGCGCTGGCCGACTTCGCCTTGGACATGGCCGACGTTGCGGCCGCACTGAAGGATCCGCACGGCCGCGCAGTCCCGCTGCGGATCGGGCTGGCCACCGGCCCGGTCGTCGCCGGGGTCGTCGGTTCCCGCCGGTTCTTCTACGACGTGTGGGGCGACGCCGTCAACGTCGCCTCACGGATGGAATCCACCGACTCGGTCGGCCAGATCCAAGTCCCCGAGTCCGTCTACGAACGCCTGAAGGACGATTTCGTGCTGCGTGAACGCGGCTACATCGACGTCAAAGGCAAAGGCGTGATGCGCACCTGGTACCTGGTCGCGCGCAAGACGGTCGATGAGCAGGTGGATGTGCGCGCCGAAGACCCGCGCGCCGCGCACGTCTGACGGCCTCGACCCCTCTGTACCCGAACCGCCACATGCGCCACACTGGTGCCTATGGAAACAAGTCCCGCAACAAGCCCTGCACCCCTGTCTCCCCCGAGTTTGTTGCCGCATCTGTGGAAGTCCACGCTGATCTCGGGCATTCTGTCGCTCGTCCTGGGCGTCCTGGTTGCGGCCTATCCGCAAAAGAGCGTTCTTCTTGCCGCCATCGTCTTCGGTGCGTATTTGCTGGTCACCGGTGTGGCCCAGGTGATTTTCGCGTTCAGCCTGCATGTCTCGGCAGGCAGCCGGATCCTGCTGTTCATCAGCGGCGCCGCCGCTCTGATCCTCGCGGTGCTGGCGTTCCGGCACTTCGGCGACGCGGTGCTGCTACTGGCCATCTGGGTCGGTGTCGGGTTCATCTTCCGCGGTGTCGCTACCACTGTGTCGGCGATCAGCGATCCCCACTTGCCCGGTCGTGGCTGGTCGATCTTCATCGGCATCATCAGCCTGCTGGCCGGGATCGTGGTGATGGCGTCGCCGTTCGCCTCGATCGTCACGCTGGCCTACGTGGTCGGGATCTGGCTGATCGTGTTGGGCGTCTTCGAGATCATCTCGTCGTTCGGCATCCGCAAGGCCTCGAAGTCCCTCACAGGGTGACGATTCGCACAATAGCTCCACCCGACCCCGACTACTACACTCTGTCGTAGCTATTCGGTTGTCCCCGCAGCCTCGGGAGATCGCAGATGAATGTCGTCGACATATCGCGGTGGCAGTTCGGTATCACCACCGTCTACCACTTCATATTCGTGCCACTCACGATCGGGCTGGCGCCGTTGCTCGCCGTCATGCAGACGGCGTGGGTAGTCACCGACAATGTCGCCTGGTACCGGCTGACCAAGTTCTTCGGCAAGCTGTTCCTGATCAACTTCGCGATCGGGGTGGCCACCGGCATCGTGCAGGAATTCCAGTTCGGCATGAACTGGAGCGAGTACTCGCGCTTCGTCGGCGACGTATTCGGTGCGCCGCTGGCCATGGAGGGCCTGTTCGCCTTCTTCTTCGAATCCACCTTCATCGGGCTGTGGATCTTCGGCTGGAAACGGTTGCCGAAGCTGGTGCACCTGGCCTGCATCTGGATCGTGGCCATCGGGGTCAACGTGTCCGCGTTCTTCATCATCACCGCCAACTCCTTCATGCAGCATCCGGTGGGTGTGCACTACAACCCGCGCACCCACCGCGCCGAGCTGACCGACATCGGCGCGCTGCTCACCAACAACACCGGGCTGACCGCGTTCGGCCACACGGTGGCCGGTGCGTTTCTGACGGCGGGAACCTTCGTGGCGGCCGTGAGCGCGTGGTGGCTGGTCCGGTCGCAGACCCGCCCGGTCAACCCGGGTGTCCGGGAGATGTATCGCCCGGCGACGGTGCTGGGTTGCTGGGTCGTGCTGCTCGCCACCGTGGGCCTGTTCTTCAGCGGCGACTTCCAGGGCAAGCTGATGTTCCAGCAGCAGCCGATGAAGATGGCGTCAGCGGAATCGTTGTGCGACACCCAGACTGACCCGGACTTCTCCATCCTGACCGTCGGCAGGCAGAACAACTGCGACGCGCTGACCCGGGTCATCGAGGTGCCCTACGTGCTGCCGTTCCTGGCTGAGGGCAAGATCGAGGGCGTCAAGCTGCAGGGCGTGCGCGACATCCAGCAGAACTACCAGCAGCGGTTCGGTCCCAACGACTACCGCCCGAACCTGTTCGTCACCTACTGGTCGTTCCGCATGATGATCGGCTTGCTGGCGGTCCCGGTGCTGTTCGCGTTGGCGGCGCTCTGGCTGACCCGCGGCGGCCGGATCCCGAACCAACGCTGGTTCGCCTGGTTCGCGTTGCTCACCATTCCGACGCCGTTTCTGGCCAACAGCGCCGGCTGGGTGTTCACCGAGATGGGCCGCCAACCCTGGCTCGTCGCGCCGAATCCGACCGGTGACCAGGACGTCCATCTCACCGTCGCCGCCGGTGTCTCCGACCATGCTCCGGGCATGGTCGTCACCTCCCTGACGACCTTCACGCTGACCTACGCCGTCCTGGCGGTCGTCTGGTTCTGGCTGCTCAAGCGCTACATCACCGAGGGACCCCAGGAGCACGACGCCGAACCGGCCGCCCCGGACGCTGCCGAGGAAGACGACGTCAAGCCGCTGTCGTTCGCCTACTAGGAGCTGACGATGAATCTCCAAGAGTTGTGGTTCGGCCTGATCGCGACGCTGTTCCTCGGCTTCTTCGTGCTCGAGGGTTTCGACTTCGGCGTCGGCATGCTGATGGCGCCGTTCGCCCGGGTGGGCAAGGGTGACCGCGAGGCGCACCGACGCGCCGCGCTGAACACCATCGGGCCGGTCTGGGACGCGAACGAGGTATGGCTGATCACTGCCGGCGCGGCCATGTTTGCCGCCTTCCCGGGCTGGTACGCCACCGTGTTCTCCACCCTGTATCTGCCGCTGCTGGCCATCCTGTTCGGCATGATCGTGCGCGTCGTGGCCATCGAGTGGCGCGGCAAGGTCGACGACCCGAGGTGGCGGGGCTGGGCCGACTTCGCCATCGCCGCCGGTTCCTGGCTGCCCGCGGTCCTGTGGGGCACGGCCTTTGCGATCCTGGTGCGCGGACTTCCGGTGGACGCCGACGGCCGCATCGACTTGTCCGTCGGTGACGTGCTGAACCCGTACACGCTGCTCGGCGGCCTGGCCACCGCCGGATTGTTCATGTTCTACGGGTCGGTGTTCGTCTCGCTGAAGACCGCCGGTGACATCCGCGACGATGCCCTCCGGTTCGGCCGGTGGTTGGCCCTGCCGGTGACGATCGTGGTTGCGACGTTTGGTGTCTGGACTCAGCTGGCGCATGGCAAGGACTGGACGTGGGCGGCGTTGGGGGTGGCGGTGGTGGCTCAGCTGGCGGCGGTGCTGCTGGTGTGGTCGCGCGCGTCCGATGGCTGGGCGTTCGTCAGCACTCTGCTGGTGGTCGTGGGCGTCGTGGTGTTGCTGTTCGGTTCGCTCTACCCGAACCTGGTGCCGTCGACCCTAAACAGCCAGTGGAACGTCACCATCTACAACGCTTCGTCGACGGATTACACGCTCAAGATCATGACGTGGGTCACCGCGCTGATGACACCGTTGACGATCGTCTATCAGGCTTGGACGTATTGGGTTTTCCGGCAACGTATCTCGGTCGACCGGATACCGCCGTCGATCGGTCTGACGAGGCGCCCGTCCTGAGCGCGCGGAGCTCGCGAGGCCCGCTCGACCCGCGATTGTGGCGGGCGTCGACCGCGTTGCGCCGCTACCTGGCCGCCAGCGTGACCTGCGGCGTGGTGATCTCGGGCTGCGCCATCGGCTCGGCCGTCGTGCTGGCCGGCATCGTCGCGCGAGTGGCCACCGATCCCTCGGCGCGCCACCTTCGGCACTGGCTGGCGTCCCTGGCGATCCTGCTGGCGCTCTGGACTGTCCGCACGGTGGCGCACTGGCTGCAGGCTCGGCTGGGTCAACGCGGGGCCAGCGCGGTGATCGCCGACCTCAGCGGGCAGGTGCTGACCGCGGTGACGGCACGGCAACCCAATACCGTGTCAGCACAACGCGATTCGGCCGCCGTGGTGGTGACCCGCGGACTGGACGGTCTGCGGCCCTACTTCACCGGCTACTTGCCGACCCTGATTCTGGCCGCCATCCTGACCCCGGCGACCGTTGCGGTGATCGCGTCATACGACCTCAAATCCACGGTTGTCGTGCTGATCACGCTGCCGCTGATACCGGTCTTCATGGTGTTGATCGGATTGGCCACGGCCGAACGATCGGCCGCCGCGCTCGAAGCCATGACCACGTTGCAGGCGCAGCTGCTGGATCTGATCGCCGGCATCCCCACCCTGCGGGCGTTGGGCCGGGCCGCGGGACCCGAGCGGCGCATCACCGAACTCGGTGCGGCCCATCGACGTTCGACGATGGCCACGTTACGCATCGCCTTCCTGTCGGCTCTGGTCCTCGAGCTGCTGGCCACGCTGGGCGTCGCGCTCATCGCCGTCGGCATCGGACTCCGTCTGGTGTTCGGTGAGATGAGCTTGACGGTCGGTCTGACCGTGTTGCTGCTCGCACCCGACGTGTACTGGCCGCTGCGGCGTATCGGAGTGGAGTTTCACGCCGCGCAGGACGGTAGGGCCGCCGCCGACCGCGCGTTCGCGCTCATCGGTGAACCGGTGCCGTCGCGCAGCGACCGGCAGACCGTCAGCGCCGCTGGCGCAAGGATCCAGCTGGAAGACCTCAGTGTCGTGTCCCGGCACGGTCACGCACCGCAGCGCCTCACCGCCGTCATCGAGCCGGGCACGGTGACGGTGCTGACCGGTCCCAACGGCGCCGGAAAGAGCACCACGCTGCAGGTCATCGCCGGGCTGGTCGCGCCGTCGTCCGGTCGTGTCACCGTGGCCGGGGTCGACGTCACCGAACTGGCACCCGAGCAGTGGTGGACTCAGCTGTCCTGGTTGCCGCAGCGTCCGGTGCTGGTGCCCGGGACGGTGCGGGACAACCTGATGTTGCTCGGCGAAGTGGATGACCCGCAAAGCGCCTGTACCGCATCGGGATTCGACACCGTGCTGGAAGGGTTGCCCGACGGCTGGGACACCGTGCTGGGACGCGGCGGGGTTGGGCTGTCGCTCGGGCAGCGGCAACGGCTGGGCTTGGCCCGGGCGCTGGGATCGGGGGCCCCGGTGCTGTTGCTCGACGAACCCACCGCGCATCTGGACGAAGCCACCGAGGACCGGGTACTGCGAGCGATCGTCGCACGTGCCCGCGCGGGTGCGACCGTGGTGCTGGTCGGGCATCGCGAGCGAGTCGTCGCCGCCGGTGACCGCGTCGTCGAAGTGAGCGCCGGGAATGAGGCACGCTATGCGCCGGTCTGATCCCCTGCTCGCCGCGTCAGACCTGTTGCGGCCGCGACTATCCCGCATCCTGGCGGCCATCACGCTCGGGGTGCTGTCCTTGGGCAGTGCGCTGGCCCTGGCGGGGGTGTCGGCGTGGCTGATCACCCGCGCCTCGCAGATGCCGCCGGTGCTGGATCTGTCCGTCGCGGTGGTGGCGGTGCGGACGTTCGCGATCTCGCGGGGCGTGCTGCGCTACTGCGAACGTCTGGTCACCCACGACGCCGCGCTACGCGCCGCGACCACGGCGCGTGCCCGGATCTACCGACGGCTGGCCACCGGGCCCGCCGAGCAAGCGGTTCGGCTGCACAGCGGGGAACTGGTGGCCCGGGTCGGCGCCGACGTCGACACCTTGGCCGAGGTGTTGGTCCGTGCCGTGGTGCCGGCCGGGGTGGCGGCGGTGCTGTCGGTGGCCGCCGTCGCCGTCGTCGCGGTCATCTCGATCGCGGCAGCGGCGGTGCTGGCCGCCTGCCTCGTCGTCGCCGGGGTAATCGCGCCCTGGTTGGCGGGACGGGCCGCCGCCGGCCAGGAAGCCGTTGCCCGGCACCATCACTCGGAACGCGACACCGCGGCCATGCTCGCCCTGGAACACGCTGCCGAACTTCGGGTCGGGGGCGTACTGCCGCGATTCATCTCCGAAGCCCAACGGCGGCAACGGGCCTGGGGTGATGCGTTGGATGCGGCGGCGCGGCCCGCCGCTGTCGCCGAAGCCCTGCCGACCGCAGCCATCGGGTTCAGCGTGCTCGGCGCCGCCGTGGCCGGGATCAGCATGGCCCCCGCGGTCGCGCCGACCACCCTGGCCGTCCTGATGTTGTTGCCGCTGTCGGCATTCGAAGCCACCACCGCGCTTCCCGCCGCCGCGGTCCAGTTGACCCGGTCGCGGATCGCGGCCCGTCGCCTGCTGGATCTGGCGCCTGCCGAGGCCGCAGTGGACGCCACGGCGGCGCTGCCGCATCCGTCGGGTGGGTTGTCGGCCGAGGTGTGCTGCGGTCACGATGCCACGCAGTCGCACCGCACCGTGCTCGACCTGGCACCCGGTGGCCGGCTCGCGGTCACCGGAGCCAGCGGTTCCGGTAAGACCACGCTGCTGCTGACACTGGCCGGTCTGCTACCACCGGTACACGGGCACGTTTCCCTGGACGGAATCGACCCTCGGCAGCTCACCGAGAACGAACTGCGTTGTGCGATATGCTTTTTCGCCGAGGACGCGCACCTGTTCGCCACGACGGTCCGGGACAACCTGTTGGTCGCCCGCGGCGACTGCACGGACGAGGAATTGACGGCGGCATTGACGGCCGTGGGTTTGGGTGCCTGGCTGACCGATCTGCCCGACGGTCTTTCCACCGTGCTGACCGGTGGCGCGCAAGCGGTTTCGGCGGGCCAGCGCAGACGGCTGCTGCTGGCGCGGGCGGTGCTGTGCCCGGCCCGGATCCTGCTGCTCGACGAACCGACCGAGCACCTGGACAAGAACGACGCCGAGTCGATGCTGCGTGACCTGCTGGATCCGCAGTCTGGATTGCTGGGACCGGACCGGACCGTGGTTGTCGCGACCCACCACCTGTCCCGCGACATTCGTTGCGCCGCACTACCTCTCGGTTGAGCGGGGAAAGTACTTCAGTACACCTTCCTGCACGACGGTGGCGACGACCTGCCCGGAGCGGTCGAAGAAGTGCCCGGTACCCAGCCCGCGTGAATCGGCGGCCACCGGCGACAAACTCGAATACAGCAGCCAGTCGTTGTAATTGACCGGGCGGTGAAACCACACCGAATGGTTGGCCGACGCCGCAAAAATGCGGTCGAATCCCCACGACAATCCGTGCCGGGTGATCACCGAATCCAGCACGGTGGTGTCCGAGGAGTACAGCAGGGTCGCGGTGTGCAGGACCGGATCGTCGGGCAGCTCACCCTTGGCCTTGAGCCAGACCCGGTTGTAATCCAGCCGGTCGCCCTTGTCCCGCATCACCCAGGCGGGGTCGTTGGTGTAGCGCCATTCCACGGGTTGCAGCGCGTTGACGAACAGCGGGACGGTCTTTTCGTAGCCGCGCAGCTGCTCGGCCAGCGGCGGCACCGAGTCCGGCTCGGCGACCTGCGGGGGTTCGACGCCGTGTTCGAGCCCTGGACCGCCGGACATGTAGGACACCATCGCGCTGGACAGCAACACCCCCTCCTGCACCGCGTCGACACGCCGGTTGGCGAAGCGCCGCTCGTCGCGTAGCCGCACCACGTGGTACTCGATGTCCTTGGCGGTGTCACCACCATTGACGAAGTGCACCGACAGTGCGCTCGGGGGCAGGTCGTCACGGGTGAGTGTGCGGGTGCCGGCGACGAAGGACTGCGCCATCAGTAGTCCGCCGAAGGTCCGCATCGGGTTCTTGCTGGGATGCGAACCGACGAAGCGGTCGTCGTCGACCGAAACGAGATCCAGAACCCTCAGCAGTTCCTGAAAGTCAGACAACTACACGTCGTCCTCGCCGATCCGGTGCACGTGGATCAGGTTGGTCGAGCCCACGGTGCCGGGAGGCGCGCCGGCCACGATGACGACCAGGTCGCCGCGCTTGTAGCGGCCGAGTTCGAGCATCGACCGGTCCACTTCGCGGATCATGCCGTCGGTGGACTTCATGTGCGGGACGATGAACGTTTCGGTACCCCAGGTCATGGCGAGCTGACTGCGGACTTCCGGCAGGTCGGTGAAGGCCAGCAACGGCAGCGGCGTGTGTAGCCGGGCCAGTCGGCGCACGGTGTCCCCGGACTGGGTGAACGCGACCAGCGCTTTGGCATCCAACCGCTCCCCGATGTCACGGGCGGCGTAGGAGATGACGCCCCGTTTGGTGCGCGGGACGTGCGTCAGCGGCGGTGCGGCCGTCGAGTTCTGCTCGACCGCGCACACGATCCGCGACATCGTCTGGACCGCCTGCAACGGATGCTTGCCCACCGAGGTCTCCCCGGACAACATCAGCGCGTCCGCGCCGTCCAATACGGCGTTGGCGACATCGGACGCTTCGGCGCGGGTCGGGCGCGAGTTCTCGATCATCGAATCCAGCATCTGGGTCGCCACGATGACCGGCTTGGCGTTCTCCCGGGCCATCTGGATAGCCCGCTTCTGCACCAGCGGCACCTCTTCCAGCGGAAGTTCGACCCCCAGGTCGCCGCGGGCGACCATGACGGCGTCGAAGGCCAGCACGATCGCTTCCAGGTTGTCGATGGCCTCGGGTTTTTCCAGCTTGGCGATCACCGGCACCCGACGGCCGGCCCGGTCCATCACCTCGTGCACGAGCTCGACGTCGGAAGGCGACCGCACGAACGACAACGCGACCATGTCCACACCCAGCTTCAGCGCGAACGTCAGGTCCTCGATGTCCTTCTCGGACAGGGCTGGGGCGGAGACGTTCATGCCGGGCAGCGAGATGCCCTTGTTGTTGCTGACCGGTCCGCCCTCGACCACCTTGCAGACGACGTCGTCACCGTCGACGCTTTCCACCACCAGTCCGACTTTGCCGTCGTCGACCAGCACGCGGTCGCCGGGAGTGGCGTCCTGGGACAACCTCTTGTAGGTGGTGGACACCCGGTCGTGGCTACCTTCGCAGTCGGCGACGGTGATGCGCACGGTTTCACCGTCTGCCCATTCCGTGGGGCCGTCGGCGAAACGGCCCAGCCTGATTTTGGGCCCCTGCAGGTCGCACAGGATGCCGACCGCCCGGCCGGTGGCGTCCGAGGCGGCCCGGACCCGCTTGTAGGCCGCTTCGTGGTCGCTGTAATCGCCGTGGCTGAAGTTCATTCGGGCGACGTCCATACCGGCTTCGACAAGCTGTTTGACCAACTCGTCCTTTTGGGTGGCCGGCCCGAGAGTGCAGACGATCTTTCCGCGTCTAGTCACGACGACAAAGCATAGTCGTGCTCGTTGTCATCGGAGTGTCTGAAATGCGCGACGCGCCTGACGGGCCGGCGCGGAATCTGTCGATCTGACGGTCCGACCTGGGCAGATGTCGCCCCGTCAGCCGCTGAGAACGGTTGGCACCAAAGGAAAATTAGGCAGATTGCGCGCCACCGTCCACGCGGTAGCCGCGACGAGAACCGTTATTCCGGTCCGCACGGGCAGCCACGACTGGCGACGGTGGCGCCGCACCAGGATCCACAGCGCCAGCAGCGGCAGCCCGACCAGCAGGAAGAGGTTGTCGTCGATACTTGCCGCGAAGTGGCCGTGCAGCAGATCGTGGGTCATCCGCAAGCCCCCACAGGCCGGGCAGTTCCAGCCGGTGAGCAATCTGAACGGGCATTGCGGGTACACCGAGTCCGGGTTGTGCGGATCGGCAATGCCGACGTAGATCAGGGCACCAGCCAGGACGACGGCTGCTGCGACGCCGCCGTAGCGCGCGTAGCTCCGGTGGTGCTGGTCGCCAGAGGCCGCCGGTGGCGGACTAGGTTCCATCGCGTAGCGGGCGGCCCGACGGGTCGGTGACCTTGTCGGTGAGGATGAGCACCGCATCGATGACGCCCCAGATGACGGCGCCGACACCGAAGGTCACCCAGCCGACGATCAACTGCGCGATGCCGAGCCCGGTGTGCCCGGCGTAGATGCGACCGATGCCGACGATGCCGAACAGGCCCAGTAGTTGGAGCAGGCCCGCGATGATCTTGGACTTGTCCGAATACGGCTGCCCGGTGACGGGGTGCCGGCCGAATGGTGCCGACGGATCGTGCGGAACGCCGGGACCACCGTATTGCTGTGCTGGCGGATAGGGCGGCGGGTACTGCGGGGCAGAATAGTCCGATTCCCGTCGGGGGGAGGCGGGCTCTTCGGCAGCGGCCCAGGGCTGGTCAGTCACGGGTTCAGCATGCCAGATCCGTGGTGTTGCCGTCGCGGTCGCGCGTTGGTGGAAGAGTCAGGGTCGTTGCCGTCGGAGGCGGAACCGCCAACGCTGCCGCTCTGTGCTGGCTGTCTCTTCTGTCGCGGCCTCCGGACCCGGCGGCCTCTCCTGGTCGGTAGTGGCCTCGTCCGCCGGCTGGGTTGTCGCGGTTTCAGCCTCGGGTTCGGTCTCGTGAGCTGACGCATCCGCCGCTTGCTCGTCAGGTGCGTCGTCGGGTTCCGCCGGCACATCGACGGCGGTGCGTGCGGACTCGTCTGCCTCAGGGCTTGCGGCCGCTTCGGCTTCCTCGGCAGCGTCCGCGGCTGCCTCGGTCTCCAACTCGCCTACCTCGGACGCAACCGTGCCTTCGAGCTCGGGCTCGGGCTCGGGCTCGGGCTCGGGCTCGGGTTCGGGTTCGGGTTCGAGCTGGGGCTCTGCGGCTTCGTCGTCCTCGGGTGCAACGGCTTCGGGCTCAGCGATTTCGGCTTCCGCTTCTGCTGCTTCCGGTTCAGTTTCCGCGGCCTCGTCCGGGCCGGGCTCGGGCTGGGCGTCCGCGACCGCGGCTTCCTCAACGGCGTCATCGGTCGCCCCGATCTCTGCCTCGGGCTCGTCGGCGTCAGCTTGTTCCGCTACCGCGTCAGCCGCCTGATCTTCAACCGGCTCAGACTCCGGTTCGGCGGCCTCGACTTCCTCGACGGCATCTGCTGCCCCGATCTCTGCCTCGGGCTCGTCGGCGTCAGCTTGTTCCGCTACCGCGTCAGCCGCCTGATCTTCGACCGGCTCAAATTCGGGTTCGGCGGCCTCGGTTTCCTCGGCGGCATCTGCTGCCTCGGCGTCCAACTCCGTGGGCTCCGGCTGGACGTCAGGCTGGACGCCTGGGTCCGCGGCCTCCTCGACGGCGTCATCGGTTTCCCCGATCGCTACCTCGGGCTCACCGCCGTCAGCTTGTTCCGTTAGGGCTTCGGCGGCCTCCTCGACGGCATCTGGCGTCTCGGCGTCAAGCGCAGCCTCGGCCTCAGCGATTTCGAGTTCTTCCGCTTCGCCTTCCGGCGACTCACTCGCCGCGTCCTCCGCATCGGAGTCGGCAACCTGAGGCTCTTTGGTCAACACCACAGCCGTCGTCTCAGACTCAGTCTCGGCGACCCCGGCACCGTCCCCACCGGCCGCCGCCGACGTCGCAGCGACATCCGCCAATTCCTTGGCCGGTTCGGGCTCCGGCGACTCCTCATCCTCGGCCAGGTTGCCGCGCAACGACGCCGGGTCCTCGCGACCTTTAGGCGCCAGCATGATGTAGACGACGGCCGCGACGAAGACGAAAGTCGATGTGAACGTGTTGATCCGGATGCCGGCGATGTGGGTGGCCGTGTCGTCGCGCAACAACTCGACCACGAATCGCCCGACGCAGTACAAGGCGACGTAGGACGCGAACAGTCGCCCGTGGCCGAGCGTGAAGCGGCGATCGAGGTACAGCAACGCCACGAATACCAGGACGTTCCAGATCAATTCGTACAGAAACGTCGGTTGCACGATGAACGCGAGGTCCCCCGTCGACGTGCCGTCCAACGAATGAACGTCGATGAATCCACTGGGGTCTCGACGGTAGTAGATCTCCAGGCCCCACGGCAGCGTCGTTTCGCGCCCGTACAGTTCCTGGTTGAAGTAATTGCCGAGTCTGCCGATGGCTTGGGCCAATACGACTCCGGGAGCAACCGCGTCGACGAAGGCCGGAAGCGGAATTCCCCGCCGCTTACACCCGATCCAGGCGCCGACGACCCCGAGGGCCACCGCACCCCAGATACCCAGGCCGCCGTCCCAGATGCGCAGCGCCGCACCCAGTCCGGCGCCGCCGGGCCCCCAATACGTCCGCCAGTCGGTCGCCAGGTGGTAGAGCCGCCCGCCGATCAAACCGAACGGCACCATCCACAGCGCGATGTCGTAGACGACGCCGCGTTCACCGCCGCGTGCCGCCCAGCGCCGGTCCCCGATGACCAGCGCGACCAGGATTCCGGTGATGATGAAGAACGCGTAAGCGCGAATCGGCAACGGCCCCAGATGCCAGACCCCGCGCGGCGGGCTGGGGATGTAGGCGAGCACCGTCTCGGACATGGCCGCCGTCATGTCCGCAGCTCCCCGCGCACACCGGCGGCGAGCTCTTCGGTCAGTGCTCGCAACTCCGGCAGACCGTCCCCCAGCGCCGAAACCAGGGCCGACCCGACGATCACGCCGTCGGCGTAGCTGCCGATCTGCGCAGCCTGCTCGCCCGAACGCACACCCAGGCCGACCCCGACGGGTATGTCCGACACAGCTTTCACCCTCCCCACCAGTTCCGGCGCCGCGTGTGACACCGCGTCACGTGCACCGGTCACGCCCATCGTCGACGCGGCGTAGACGAATCCACGAGAAGCCCCGACGGTAGTCACCAACCGTTCCGGTGTCGACGACGGCGCCACCAGAAAGATGCGGTCCAACCCGTGCTCGTCGGATGCCGCCAGCCAGGTCTTCGCCTCGTCGGGAATCAGGTCGGGGGTGATCAGACCCTGCCCGCCCGCCGAGGCCAGGTCGCGAGCGAATGCGTCAACCCCGTAGCGCAGCACCGGGTTCCAATAGGTCATCACCACCGCATGCCCACCGGCGGCGCTGATCGCCTCGACCGCGGCCAAGGTGTCCCGGACCCTGACTCCCCCGGCCAGCGCCCGCTCGGTGGCCCGCTGGATGGTGGGCCCGTCCATGCCCGGGTCGGAATACGGCACGCCCACTTCGATGATGTCGCAACCGGATTCGACCAGAGCGGTCATCGCCTGCACCGACGTCGGCACGTCGGGATAGCCGGTGGGCAGGTAACCGATCAGCGCCGCACGAGCCTGCGCCCGGCACGAACCGAACACCGGCCCCAGCCTGCTTGCTTCGCTCTGCTGCACCGTCATCACTTGTCCAACAAGCCGAACCATTTCGCGGCGGTCTCCACGTCCTTGTCGCCGCGACCGGACAGATTCACCACTATGACCGCGCCCCTGCCCAATTCGGCACCCAGTTTCAGGGCACCGGCCACCGCGTGCGCGGATTCGATGGCCGGAATGATGCCTTCGGAGCGAGACAGCAGGCCGAACGCCTCCATCGCCTCGGAGTCGGTGATCGGCTCGTACTGGACGCGCCCGATGTCCTTGAGCCACGCGTGTTCGGGTCCCACACCGGGATAATCCAAACCGGCCGAGATGGAATGGGATTCGATGGTTTGGCCGTCCTCGTCCTGCAGCAGATAGGAGTAGGAGCCCTGGAACGCCCCGGGCGATCCGCCGGTGAATGTCGCTGCGTGCCGTCCGGTTTCGACGCCGTCGCCGGCGGCTTCGTAACCGACCAACTTCACGCCCGGATCGTCGAGGAAGGCGTGGAAGATCCCGATCGCGTTGGATCCCCCGCCCACACAGGCCACGACGGCATCGGGCAGCCCGCCCGTCTGTTCCTGGATCTGGGCACGCGTCTCCAGCCCGATGATGCGTTGGAAGTCGCGCACCATGGTCGGGAACGGGTGCGGCCCGGCGGCGGTACCGAAGCAGTAGTAGGTGTTGTCGGCGTTGGTCACCCAGTCCCGGAACGCTTCGTTGATGGCGTCTTTCAGCGTTCTCGATCCGGTCTCAACGGAAACCACCTGCGCGCCGAGCAGCCGCATCCGTGCCACGTTGAGCGCTTGGCGGGCGGTGTCGACCGCACCCATGTAGATGATGCAGTCCAGGCCGAGCAATGCGCACGCGGTGGCGGTGGCGACGCCGTGTTGGCCGGCGCCGGTCTCGGCGATCACCCGGGTCTTGCCCATCCGCCGGGCCAGCAGGGCCTGACCCAGGACGTTGTTGATCTTGTGAGAACCGGTGTGGTTCAGGTCTTCTCGCTTCAAGAAGATCCGCGCCGAGCCCGCGTGCTCACCGAGCCGCGTCGTCTCGTACAGCGGCGACGGCCGGCCCGCGTAGTGCGCCTGCAACTTGTCCAGGGTGTCCAGGAAATCCTGGTCGACACGTTCCTTCTCGTAGGCGGTGGTGACCTCGTCTATCACCCCCATCAGCGCCTCGGGAACGTAGCGCCCCCCATAGACACCGAAATGCCCACCGGGATCAGGGTCGTGCTGAGTGCGTTCGACGACGGCGGCGCTGGTGCGCGGAATATCCGGGCCCGACAGATCTGCCATCACAAAGACTCAACGCGCACGCGGCACATCAACGGCTAGCGCGACGGCTTCGGACAGGACGGGTGAGTTCCGGCGGTCACCAGGTCGGCGACGGCCGCGCGCGGGTCACCGCTTTTCACCAGACCCTCACCCACCAACACGGCGTCGGCGCCCGCACCGGCATAGGCCAACAGGTCACCGGTGTGGCGCACACCGGATTCGGCGATCCGGATCACCTTGCTGGGCAACCCGGGAGCGATGCGCGCGAAGCAGTCCCGGTCGACCTCCAACGTGGCGAGATCGCGGGCGTTGACGCCGATTACATTGGCGCCGGCCTTCAACGCGCGGTCGGCTTCTTCCTCGGTGTGCACCTCGACCAGCGCGGTCATGCCGAGCGATTCGGTGCGGTCGAGCATCGACACCAAGGCCGACTGGTCCAGCGCCGCCACGATCAGCAGCAGCATGTCGGCACCGTGCGCGCGCGCCTCGTGAATCTGGTAGGGCTGCACCACAAAATCCTTGCGCAGCACCGGAATCGACACCGCGGCGCGCACCGCGTCGAGGTCGTCGAGCGAGCCGTTGAAGCGCCGTTCCTCGGTCAGCACGCTGATGATCCGCGCGCCGCCGTCCTCGTAGGCGCGGGCCAACTTCGCGGGATCGGCTATGGGCGCCAACGCACCCTTGGATGGGCTGGCGCGCTTTACCTCGGCGATCACACCGATCCCCGGCTCGCGCAGTGCGGCCATCACGTCCAGCGGTTTAGGCGCGGCAGCGGCGGCGGCCTTGATCTCCGAGAGGCTCACGCGGGCTTCGCGCGCGGCGACGTCGGCGCGGACTCCCTCGAGGATGGAGTCAAGCACGGATGCCGGACTCATGCCTGCCGTGTTCCTTTCCCGTGACCCAACGCTCGCCAGCCGGTTTCGCCGACGTTCAAGAAGGGTAGCGACCGTCGGGTCAGGGTCCGTCACCGCCCCTCGCTGTCCGAGTCGTCCCGGCGATCGGTGGGGTCGCGGCCTTCGTCGAGCGCGTCCCAGATCATGCGTTCCGACAGCTGCGACCCGTCGGCTTCGGTGTCGTCGCGGCGGGCGATCGACCGCCTCGCTGCCGGTGGGAGATATTTCGTGCTGCCCGAGCGCGACGGGCCGGCGACCTTGGCCGCCCGCATCAACAACGCCGCGGCGATCAACGTGCACACCGCCGTCAGCACGGTGATCACCGCACCGGTGTAGTGGCGTGCACTTCCCACCAGCGTCACCAGCGGAACATGCCCGAGATCGGCTCCGCGGGCCGCCACATCCGGTACCGCCCACAGGCTGACCCCGAGGTAGCCGATGGCGAAGCTGGACGCCGCCAGCAAGACCGCCAGCACGCGCAACTGCCAGCCGCGCACGGCCAACGCCGCGATCGCGGCCGCCAGGTTGACGATCGCCAACGGCAACAACGCCGAGGACCAGGTGGCGCCGGACAGCGCCACGTCCTTGGGTTGTCCGAGACCGTCGAAAGACCGCACCACCACCCAGGTCAGGCGCGAGGCCGCCCAGAGCGCGGCGGCGGCAACGACCAGCAGCAACTGGGCGATCCCGAGCGTCATTCGGGCGCGGCGACCGGTATCAGCCACCGCCGCTCGCATCGCAAATCGGAGTCGTCAACGTCTCGGCGGCGGCGATCGCGTTCAGCACAGCCCGCGCCTTGTTTCTCGACTCGTTGTACTCGTAGCGTCCGTTGGAGTCGGCTACCACGCCGCCGCCGGCCTGGACGTAGGCCTTCCCGTCACGCATCAGCGCGGTGCGGATGGCGATCGCGAAGTCCGCGTTGCCGGCGAAGTCGAGGTAACCCACCACCCCGCCATACAGACCGCGGCGGGTCTTCTCGACTTCCTCGATCAGCTCCATGGCCCGCACCTTCGGCGCACCCGACAGGGTGCCGGCCGGGAAACAGGCGGTCACCGCGTCCAGTGCAGTCTGGCCCTCGGCCAGCAGGCCCGTCACGGTGGACACCAGATGCATCACGTGGCTGTAGCGCTCGATGTGGCTGTAGTCCTCGACGCGGACGGTGCCCGGTGTGCAGACCCGGCCCAGATCGTTGCGCCCCAAATCGACCAGCATCAGGTGCTCGGCGAGTTCCTTGTCGTCGGCCAACAACTCCTTCTCCAGGAGGATGTCTTCCTCGTCGGTCTGGCCGCGCCAACGGGTCCCGGCGATCGGATGGGTGCTGGCCCGCCCGTCCTGCACCGTCACCAACGCCTCCGGACTCGAACCGACGATGGAAAAGTCCACGGTGCCATCGCTTTTCGGTATCTGCAGCAGATACATGTACGGGCTGGGATTGGTGACCCGCAGCATGCGGTACACGTCGATCGGATCGACGTCGGTGTCCATCTCGAAGCGCTGCGACGGCACCACCTGGAACGCTTCACCTGCGGCGATCTGCTCCACCAGGTAGTCGACGATCTCGCTGTACTCCTCGACCGTGCGTTGCGCGCGGTGCGCGGGCTCGGGCTTGTCGAAGGTGGCCACCGTCGACGGCAGCGGTTGGCTCAGCGCTGCGGTCATCACGTCCAGGCGAGCGATCGCATCGTCGTAAGCCCAGTCGACCCGCTCGTCGGTGCCGTTCCAGTTCACCGCGTTGGCGATCAAGGTGATGGTGCCCTCGTGGTGGTCCACGGCCGCCATGTCGGTTGCCAGCAGCAGCAACATGTCCGGCAGCCGCAGATCGTCGACGGCGGATTCCGGCAGCCGCTCCAACCGTCTGACCAGGTCATAGGCGAAGAACCCCACCATGCCACCGGACAGCGGGGGCAGTCCGGGCATGGCGGCGGTGGCCAGCACCTCCAGCGTGGCGCGCAGAGCGTTCAGCGGGTCGCCGCCGGTGGGCGCGTCCTTGGGAGCCGCGCCCAGCCACACCGCGTGTCCGTCGCGCACCGTCAACGCGGTCGGCGCACCGGCCCCGATGAACGACCAACGGGACCACGACCGCCCGTTCTCGGCGGATTCGAGCAGAAAGGTACCCGGCCGGCTGCCGGCGAGCTTGCGGTACGCCGAGAGCGGAGTTTCGCTGTCGGCCAAGACCTTGCGGATCACCGGAACCACCCGGTGTTCCGCCGCAAGCACACGGAAGTCCTCCCGGGTCGTCGTGGCTGCGAGGTTGGCGTGCACCGGACCATCCAATCAGATGGGCTGGCGTAGCGTGACGGCCATGAAAACTGGTGACACCGTGGCCGACTTCGAGCTTCCCGACCAGACGGGCACACCGCGCAGACTCAGCGACCTGCTGACCGACGGACCCGTGGTGCTGTTCTTCTATCCGGCGGCGATGACGCCGGGCTGCACCAAAGAAGCTTGTCACTTCCGCGACCTGGCATCCGAATTCGCCGCCGCGGGCGCCAACCGGGTGGGCATCAGCACCGACGAAGTGCAGAAGCAGGCCAAGTTCGCCGATACCCAGAACTTCGATTACCCGCTGCTGTCGGACGCCGACGGCACCGTCGCCACCCAGTTCGGCGTCAAGCGTGGTCTGCTGGGCAAGCTGATGCCGGTCAAGCGCACCACGTTCGTGATCGACACCGACCGCAAGGTGCTCGACGTGATCTCCAGCGAGTTCAATATGGACACCCACGCCGACAAGGCGCTGGAGACCTTGCGGAACCGTTGACGTCGAACGCCTCCGCGTCCGGGGTCTGCGGCGATAACGCGCAGGCATGTGGTCCGTGAAGTTTGTTGTCCCACAGTGTAATTGGTTTTTCTGAAACTCAAGCACGGCGGGAATGGCTGGTGGCACAGAACCATTTGGCGCGTACCCGATCTGGTATGCCCTGATCACGTGCAGCCGCAACTGCTTTCGTTCCCAGACAGCGGTCGCTGAGACCGGATGACGGACCGGCGCGTCCGCCGACGTCCGTCGAATCGGCGGCACCCGGATTCGACCCCCCCACGTGGCGCCTTCCGCCGCGCGAAGACTTGGACGCACCACTGCGGGCATTGCCCCGCGCCGAGGCGGGACGGCTCAGTAGCATGCTCACATGCCGACAAGCGATGGCCATGGCGAAGGCTTGACAGCGGGCGAGCTGTTCGCCGGCTACACCATCGTGCGTAGGCTCGGCGCCGGCGGCATGGGCCAGGTCTACCTGGCGCAACACCCGCGACTCCCCCGGCAAGACGCGTTGAAGATCCTGCCCGCCGAACTCACCGCGAATTCCGAGTACCGCCAACGCTTCAACCGCGAGGCCGAACTGGCCGCCACTCTGCACAACCAGCACATCGTCACCATCCACGACCGCGGCGAATACCAGGGACAACTGTGGCTTTCGATGGACTACGTGGAGGGGACCGACGCCGCCAGATTGCTCCACGAGCAGTACCCGACCGGAATTCCGCTGCCCGACGTCGTGCAGATCATCTCGGCCGTGGCCGACGCCCTGGACTACGCGCACTCCCGTGGCCTGCTGCACCGCGACGTCAAACCGGCCAACATCCTGTTGGGTGACGCCAACCCGCGCCGACGGATCGTGCTCGCCGATTTCGGTATCGCCCGCGAACTCGGCCAAAGCAGTGGTTTGACCGCCACGAACATCACCATGGGCACGACCGCCTACTGCTCGCCCGAGCAACTGCAGGGCTTCGACCTGGATGGGCGGGTCGACCAGTACGCGCTCGGCTGCACCGCCTATCAACTGCTCACCGGTGTGGCCCCGTTCGACCACACCAGTCCCGCGGTGATCATCACCCAGCATCTCTCGGCGCCGCCGCCGCTGATCAGCGCACGGCGCCCGGACCTCGCCCACCTCGATCCGGTCATCGTCAGAGCGATGTCCAAGGACCCGGCGGCACGGTTCGCGTCGTGCTCGGAATTGGCCGCCGCGCTGGCGGCCCCGCCCGGCATGGTGCCGATGCCGCCGATGCCTATCAACGCCCCCGCGCCACTCGTCCCACCTCCGCATCGCGCAGGGGGGCACGGGACGTTGATCGCCACGCTGACAGCCATGGCCCTGGTCGGCGTCGCCGTGATCCTCGGGGTGGTGGTGTTGACGGTGAAACCCGGCAACCAGGCCGCGAGTCCGCCGGGTGAGGCTTCCAGCGCCACCTCGAGGTCGTTGCCACCGCCGGGCGGCAGTACGTCGGCGCCGGCCAAACCCGCGCCCCGGGTTGACCAGGTCACCGACCAAGCACGTGTGTTGAAGCCCTACGACCGCGGCAAGGTCGAGCGTGCCGTCGATGGCTTGTTCAAGAGTCGGCGGATCAGTCTGTACGTGGTTTACGTCAACGACTTCGGTAGCCGCGATCCGGTCGCGTGGGCCAAGGGCTTCATGGATGAGTACGGATTCAACGGCAACGAGGCGATCCTGGCCATCGCCGTCGCCCCCGACGAACCCACTTTCGCCTTCGAAGTACCGCCGACGCTGACCAAAGGCAAGCCGATCGATGTTGCCGAAATCCGACAGCAGCACATCAGACCCGCTCTGAGTCAACATGAATGGGCCGACGCAGCGCTCGCCGCGGTAGATGGCCTCGACGTGGGGCCGCGCTAGTCGCTTTCCAGCAGCACCGCGGCGTCGAAGCAGGTGTGATCCCCCGTATGGCAGGCCCCGCCCACCTGGTCGACGGTCAACAGCACGGTGTCGCCGTCGCAATCCAACCGCACCGAGTGCACGCGCTGGGTGTGCCCGGATGTCGCGCCCTTGATCCACTGCTCGCCGCGGGACCGCGAAAAGTACGTCGCCTCACGGGTTTCCAGAGTCCTCGCCAGAGCGTCGTCGTCCATCCAGGCGACCATCAACACATCGCCGGTGCTCCGTTCCTGCACGACGGCGGCGATCAGTCCGTCGGCGTTGCGCTTCAACCGTGCGGCGATCCGGGGGTCCAGGCTCATCGGACCGTGATCTCCTGCGCGGCCATCGCGGCCTTGACCTGTCCGATCGTGAGCTCCCGGAAATGAAACACGCTGGCCGCCAACACCGCATCGGCACCAGCGGCCACCGCGGGTGCGAAGTGGTCCACGGCTCCCGCGCCGCCGCTGGCGATGACCGGCACGGTCACCGCCGCGCGCACCGCACGCAGCATCGGCAGGTCGAATCCGGCCTTTGTGCCGTCGGCGTCCATCGAATTCAGCAGGATCTCCCCCACACCGAGTTCGGCACCTCGGGTCGCCCACCCGACCGCGTCGATGCCGGTGCCGCGCCGACCCCCATGGGTGGTCACCTCCCAACCCGACGGGGTCGGCGCCGAACCGGCCGGCACCTTACGTGCGTCGACGGACAACACGATGCACTGCGAACCGAACTGCCGTGCCATCTCGGCCAGCAGATCCGGACGGGCGATGGCTGCGGTGTTGACCGACACCTTGTCCGCTCCCGCACGCAGCAGGACGTCGACGTCGGCCACGGAACGCACTCCCCCGCCGACGGTCAGCGGAATGAAGACCTGCTCGGCGGTGCGGCGCACCACGTCGAGCATGGTGGTGCGCCCCGCCGAGGAGGCGGTGACGTCGAGAAAGGTGAGTTCGTCGGCGCCCTCGGCATCGTAGGCGGCCGCCAGCTCCACCGGATCACCTGCGTCCCGGAGGTTTTCGAAGTTGACGCCCTTGACGACGCGCCCGTCGTCGACATCCAGGCATGGGATCACCCGCACCGCGAGGTCGCTCACCGACATGTGGCGAGCAGACGCAAAAGCTCCATTTTGCTCGGCGTGTCGGGGACTTTTGTGTCTGCTCGGCATTAGTAGTCTTCCGGTTCGCCGGCGGCGCGCAGGATGGCGAGGATCTCGTCATGCACCCCGGGTGCGGCGGCCAGCGCCGAGCGCGACGACGGGGTCCAGGGTTGGCCGGCGAGGTCGGTGACGATGCCCCCGGCGGCCCGCACCAAGGCGACTCCGGCGGCGTGGTCCCAGGCGTGGCTACCGAAACTTATTGCCCCACCGAGGATTCCGTCGGCAACGTAGGCCAGGTCAAGTCCGGTGGAACCGTGCATGCGCAGCCGGGACGAAACCCGGCTGAGGTTCTCCAGCACCGTCAACCGGTACTGGCCGGGAAACTGGCCGCGCGAATCGGCGCTGAACGATCCGGCCGCCACCAACGCATCGGACAGTTCGCCTTTAGCCAAGGACGGGCGCGGCACACCGTTTCTGAGCAGCCGGTCACCCACCACCGCGGTGTAGCGCTGACCGGTGAACGGCAACCAGGTCAATCCGGCCACCGGCTCACCCTCGCGCAGCAGTCCCAGCAGGATCCCCGCCAGTGGCGACCCGGCGGCATAGTTGAACGTGCCGTCCACCGGGTCCAGGACCCACACCCACGGCGAGTCGAAATCGGCACCGCCGAATTCCTCGCCGTGCACCTCGATTCCGGTGGCTGCGACCAACGCATCGACGACTTGCCGCTCGATCGCGAGGTCCACTTCGGTTGCGAAGTCGTTGCCTTTCTTGGCAACCGCCGAGTCGGCCCGATGCCCGGCCAGAAACGGCTCGACCGCTTCGTCCAGGACGGCCGAGGCCTGGGCGACCAACGTGTTCAGATCCATCGCGTCGCTACTCCCGGACCGCGTCCAGGGCCTGCGGCAACGTGAACCGCCCGGCATAAAGCGCCTTGCCCACGATTGCCCCCTCGATCCCCCGGTCGGTCAGGGTCGCGATCGCGCGCAAATCGTCCAGGCTGGACACACCGCCGGAGGCGATCACCGGCGCGTCGGTCCGCTCGGCGACCCGGGCCAGCAGGTCGAGGTTGGGGCCACCCAACGTGCCGTCCTTGGTGACGTCGGTGACCACATACCGCGAGCACCCTTCGGAGTCGAGGCGGCTGAGCACCTCCCACAGGTCGCCGCCGTCGGTCTCCCAGCCACGTCCACGCAACCGGTGCTCACCGGCTGGGTTTCCCGGGTCGATCTGCACATCCAGACCCACGGCGACCTTGTCTCCGTGCTCGGCGATCGCGCGTGCGCACCACTGCGGGTTCTCCAGGGCGGCCGTGCCCAGGTTGACCCGCGCGCAACCGGTCGCCAATGCCGCGCTCAGCGAATCGTCGTCGCGGATACCACCGGACAATTCGACCTGCACGTCGAGCTTGCCCACCACCTCGGCCAGCAGTTCCCGGTTTGATCCGCGGCCGAACGCGGCGTCCAGATCCACCAGGTGAATCCAATCGGTGCCGTCCCGCTGCCAGCCCAGCGCGGCATCCAATGCGGACCCATATTCGGTTTCACTGCCCGCCTTGCCCTGAACCAGCCGCACCGCGCGGCCTTCCACCACGTCGACAGCGGGCAACAGAATCAACGACATGGTCACAGGCCCTCGACCCAGTTGTGCAGCACGGCCGCGCCGGCGTCCCCGCTCTTCTCCGGGTGGAACTGGGTCGCCGACAGCGGCCCGTCCTCGACCGCGGCCAGAAACGGCACCTGGTGTGTCGCCCACGTCAACATCGCTTCGGCTGAACCTTCCCACCGCTGCGCGGCGTAGGAGTGTACGAAATAGAACCGGGTGTCCGCGCTCAACCCGTCGAACAGGGTGCTGCCGCGCGCGGAATCGACGACATTCCAACCCATGTGCGGGATCACCGGCGCGTCCAGCCGGGTCACCGCGCCGGGCCACTGTCCGCAACCCGTTGTCTCCACGCCGAATTCGACGCCGCGGGAGAAGAGGATCTGCATGCCCACGCAGACGCCCAGCACCGGATGCGCGGCCGCAACCCGCTCGGCGATGACCCGTTCGCCCCCGATCTTGCGCAGACCCGTCATGCACGCCTCGAACGCGCCGACTCCGGGCACCATCAGCCCGTCGGCCGCCAGCGCCCGGGCGGCGTCGGAGGTGACCTCGACGTCCGCGCCCACCCGTTCCAGCGCACGCTGCGCCGACCGGAGATTACCCGAGCCGTAGTCCAGAATTACGACCGATTTTGCTGTCACAGAACGCCTTTGGTGGACGGCACTCCCGAGACCCGGGGATCGGGCTCGACAGCCTGTCGCAGCGCGCGGGCGACGGCTTTGTACTGCGCCTCGGTGATGTGGTGCGGGTCGCGGCCGTAGAGCACCCGCACGTGCAGCGCGATGCGGGCGTTCATCGCCAGTGACTCGAATACGTGCCGGTTGATGACGGTGTGGTAGGGCACCGAGCTCCCGGCAATCGTGGTGTGCTGCAGGTGATCCGGCTCGCCGGAGTGCACACAGTACGGCCGGCCCGACACGTCGACGGCGGCGTGCGCCAACGTCTCGTCCATCGGGATGAACGCGTCGCCGAACCGGCGGATGCCCTTTTTGTCGCCCAGCGCTTGTGCGAGAGCCTGACCCAATGCGATCGCGGTGTCCTCGACGGTGTGGTGCGCTTCGATTTCGACGTCGCCCTTGGTGCGCACCATCAGATCGAAGCTGGCGTGGCTGCCCAGCGCGGTCAGCATGTGGTCGTAGAACGGGACGCCGGTGTCAATATCGACCTGGCCGGTGCCGTCGAGGTCGAGTTCGATCACGATGTCGGATTCGCGGGTGCGGCGCTCGATGCGTGCGCGGCGAGGTTTGATTTCAGTGGCTGTCACGGTGTTCCTATGGTGCTCGGGCTGCTGCTGAGTTCGGTTGCTGCGATCCGGGCGCTCGCTTCCAGGAAGGCGTCGTTCTCCCCGGCCAATCCGGTGGTGGCGCGCAGGTAGCCGGGGATCCCGACGTCGCGGATCAGCACGCCGGCATCCAGGTAATGTTGCCAGGCGGCAGCCGCGTCCGCGAATTCACCGAACAGCACAAAGTTCGCATCGCTCGGGATGACCCGAAAACCCATGTCCGTCAACGCCGTCGACACCCGTTCGCGCTCGGCGATCAAAGTGGCGACACTGCCCAGGGTGTCGTCGGCGTGGCGCAGCGCGGCACGCGCGGCGGCCTGGGTGACCGAGGACAGGTGATACGGCAGGCGCACCAACAGCATCGCCTCGACCAATGCGGGCGTGGCGATCAGGTAGCCCAGCCGACCGCCGGCGAAGGCGAATGCCTTGCTCATGGTGCGGGTGACGACCAGCTTGCTCGGATACTCCTCGATCAGGCCCACCGCGCTGGGCTGCGACGAGAACTCACCGTAGGCTTCGTCGACGATCAGGATGCCCGGCACCACGTCGAGCAGCTTGCGCAGATCCGGCAGCGTAATGCTCTGTCCCGACGGATTGTTCGGGCTCGCGACGAACACCACGTCGGGTCGGCGGTCGGTGATCGCGGCGACGGCGGCGGCGACGTCGAGGCTGAAGTCGTCCGCGCGGACGGTCTCCAGCCATTCGGTGCGCGTGCCGTCGGAGATGATCGGGTGCATCGAATAGGACGGCACGAAACCGATCGCGCTGCGTCCCGGGCCGCCGAACGCCTGCAGCAACTGTTGCAGAATCTCGTTGGAACCGTTTGCCGCCCAGACGCTTTCGACCCCGACCGGAATTCCGGTCTGGGCGGTCAGGTAGGCGGCCAGGTCGGTGCGCAGCGCCACGGCGTCACGGTCCGGGTAGCGGTGCAGATCGGCGGCCGTGTCTTGAACCGACCGGACCAGGTCCTCGACCAGCGCCGGGGTGGGCGGATGCGGGTTCTCGTTGGTGTTGAGCCGCACCGGCACCGCCAACTGAGGTGCGCCGTAAGGCGATTTGCCGCGCAGATCCTCCCGCAGCGGCAAGTCGTCGAGGGTCGGCCGTGAGCTCATCGCTCGAACCTCCGCCGTACCGCCTCCCCGTGCGCGGGCAGGTCTTCGGCCTTCGCCAGCGCTACCACGTGCCCGGAGACGTCCTTGAGGGCGGATTCGGTGTAGTCGACGACGTGGATGCCCCGCAGGAAGGTCTGCACCGAAAGCCCGCTGGAGTGACGGGCGGAGCCGGCGGTGGGCAGCACGTGGTTGGAGCCCGCGCAGTAGTCGCCGAGGCTGACCGGTGCGTACGGTCCGACGAAAATAGCTCCCGCAGAACGGATCCGGGCGGCGACACCGGACGCGTCGGCGGTCTGGATCTCCAGATGCTCGGCGGCGTAGGCATTCACGACCCGGACCGCCGCATCGAGGTCGTCGGTCAGGATGGTCTTGGACTGCGGCCCGGACAATGCGGCGGTGACCCGTTCGCGGTGCGCGGTCGTAGCCAACTGACTGGCCAGTTCGGCGTCGGTGGCATCGGCCAGCTCGAGGCTGGGCGTGACCAGCACGCTGGCAGCCATCTCGTCATGCTCGGCCTGGCTGATCAGATCGGCGGCCACGTGGACCGGGTCAGCCGTCTCGTCGGCCAGAATGGCGATCTCGGTGGGTCCGGCTTCGGCGTCGATCCCGACCAGGGAACGGCACAGCCTCTTGGCGGCGGTGACGTAGATGTTGCCGGGGCCGGTGATCATGTCGACGGGCACCAGCTCCGGTCCGCCGGTGTCCAGTCCGCCGTAGGCCAGCAGCGCCACGGCCTGTGCCCCGCCGACCGCCCAGATCTCCTCGACCCCGAGCAGGTGGGCCGCCGCCAGGATGGTCGGATGCGGAAGGCCCCCGAACTCGGCCTGCGGCGGGCTCGCGATCACCAGCGAGTCGACCCCGGCCGCCTGCGCCGGCACCACGTTCATCACCACGCTGGACGGGTACACGGCGTTGCCGCCCGGCACATACAGGCCCACGCGTTCGACCGGTACCCAGCGTTCGGTGACCGTCGCCCCGGGACCCAGCGTGGTTGTGGTGTCGCTGCGGCGCTGATCGGCGTGCACCGCGCGGGTCCGCTCGATCATCACCTGCAGCGCGTCGCGCACGTCGCCGTCGAGCCCGACGACCGCGGCCTCCAGCGCACTTTCCGGCACCCGCACGGCCGCCGGCCGCACCCCGTCGAACTTCTCCCCGTAATCCAGGGCGGCGTGAGCGCCACGCTCGGCCACGGCTTCGACGATCGGCCGGACCGTGGCCAGCACGGACTCCACATCGACACCGCCGCGCGGCAACTCGGCACGCAGTCGCGCCGCCGTCAGCTCCGCGCCGCGCAGATCGATGCGGGACAGCAGCCTAGGCTCGCCGGTCAGGGATGTGGTCACATCGATCATTGTCCCAGAGCAGCTCAAGTCGATATCCGACCGGTAGTGTGCCCGGTAGCCGCCAGGCCCGATATCAGAGGAGCCCGCCGTGTCCGCTCGGGATCAACACCCCAACAACGCCCCCGGTGTGCCGATGGTCTACCCGGTGTGGTTCGAGAACATCCAGGTCAAGTACCTGAACCCGGCGCTCAAGCCGATCGCCCGCTATTTGCCGGGTACCGCCACCATCGAGCACCGCGGCCGCAAGTCCGGAAAGCCGTACCGGACCCTCGTCACCACCTACCGCAAAGGCAATGTGCTGGCCATCGCCCTGGGCCACGGCAAGACCGACTGGGTGAAGAACGTGCTGGCCGCCGGTGAGGCCGACGTGCACTACACGCGGCGTTCGGTGCACATCGTCCACCCCCGGATCCTGCCGGCCGGATCTTCCGAGACGGACGGATTGCCGTGGTTGGCCCGGGTACAGCTGCGCCGGATGGGGATCTTCGTCGGCGACATCGCCTGAGCGTTCGCCGAACGTGTAGTGGTTGCGAAATCAAGGCCGATTTTTCGCAGCAGGTACACGCTCGGCGAGCGTCTTACATGTCCAGGCCGATGTCGAGCACCCGTACCGAGTGCGTCAACGCCCCGACGGCCAGGTAGTCGACCCCGGTCCCGGCGTAGGTCGCCGCGCTCTCCAGGCTGAGCCCGCCGGAGGATTCCAACAGCACCGACGGCGCGCGGGCATCGCGGCGCTGCACCGCGGTCTGCGTCTGCCACACCGGGAAGTTGTCCAGCAAGATCAGCTCGGGCTTTTCCGGCAGCACGGCATCGAGCTGCTCCAACGAATCCACCTCGACCTCACAACACAGATCGGGCGCGGCGGCGCGCACCGCCCGCAGCGCCTCCACCACCGATCCGGCCGCCGCGACGTGGTTGTCCTTGATCAGCGCCGCATCACCCAGGCCCAGCCGATGATTGACCCCGCCACCGACCCGCACCGCGTACTTCTGCAGCGCGCGCAAGCCGGGCAGCGTCTTGCGGGTATCGCGGATCTTGGCCTTGCTGCCCTGCACCGCGTCCACCCAGGCCGCCGTCACCGACGCGATCCCGGACAAATGGCAGACCAGGTTGAGCATGGTCCGTTCGGCGGTCAGCAGTCCCCGGGTTTCGGCCTGCACGGTCAGCAACGGCTCACCCGCTTTGACCCGGGTCCCGTCCTGCACCCGGTGCAGTACCTGGTAACCACGGCTCCCGATGACCTCGTCGAGCACCAGCAACGCCACGTCCACCCCGGCGACCACGCCCTCCTCCCGGGGGACCATCGACGCGGTAGCCACCGCACCGGCCGGCACGGTCGCCAGCGTGGTGGCGTCAGGTCCGTAGCACAGATCCTCGTTCAGGCCGCGGCGGATGGTGTCGCGCGCGGCCTCCCGCTCGGCGTCGCCCAGGATCATCAGCCCACCGCCGCCAATGCCTCCACCTGAACCGCATCGTCGTTGCCGGCCAGCCGGATCAGGATGCTGCGCCCGGGATCGGTGACGGCCGACGGGTGTTCGGCGCGGTGGTGGCAACCGCGACTTTCGTTGCGGGCCAACGCGGCCGCGGTCACCGTGCGCGCCGCCAGCGCCAGTGCGACATCCTCGGCGCCGCGGCGGTCCGACACATCGCGGATGGGTGCGGCGCTGAGCTTTTCGGCCAGTGCCCGCAGTCCGACGGCACTGCGCACCACCGACGCGTCCCGGCTCATCGCGCGTTGCAGATCACCGCGCTCGGGTGCGGTATGGATGATCGGCTCGGGCATCGCTGCTTGCGGATGCCCCATCGCGGCCGCGTGCTCGGCGGCCTGCTGTCCGGCTCGGCCGCCGACCACCAGACCTTCCAACAGACTGTTGGAGGCCAGCCGGTTGGCGCCGTGCATACCCGTGCGCGCCACCTCTCCGGCGGCGAACAATCCGGGCAGCTCGGTGCGGCCGGACACATCGGTGACCACGCCGCCGCAGCTGTAGTGGGCACCCGGAATGATCGGAATCGGTTGCCGCACTGGGTCGATCCCGGCTGCCAGGCATGCGGCGGTGACAGTCGGGAACCGCGCCGCGAAACCCGCGATGCCCCGCGCGTCGAGGTAGGCGCACGGCTCCCCGGTCGCTTTGAGCCGCGCGTCGATGGCGGCCGCGACCACGTCCCGGGGCGCCAGGTCGCCCATCGGATGGACCCCGGCCGTGATCGAATTGCCCTGCCTGTCGATGAGTATCGCGCCCTCACCGCGGATGGCCTCGGTGATCAACGGACGTCGGCCGCCGCCGTGCCCCCGGGAATAGAGCATTGTCGGGTGAAACTGGATGAACTCGAGGTCGGCGATGGCCAGGCCGGCCCACAACGCCAACGCGATTCCGTCTCCGGTGGACCCGTCGGGGTTGGTGGTGGCGCTGTAGAGATGCCCGAGGCCTCCGGTGGCCAGGATCACCGACGGGGCGTCGATGATGCCGCAGCCGTCGGGCCGGGTGACCAGCACCCCGTTGACCGCGTCCCCGTCGTGCAGCACGCGCAGTGCCACGTGGCTGCTGCGGATGTCCAACGACCGGGCGGCAAGGTCCAGGGTGCGTTGCACCTCGGCGCCGGTCGCGTCGCCGCCGGCGTGCACGACGCGGCGACGGGAGTGCCCGCCCTCCCGTGTCACGTCCCAGCCACCGGACGGCGATTCGTCGAATCGCGCTCCGGCACCGACCAATTCGGTCACCGCGCGGTAGCCGTCGGCGACGATCGAATACACGGCTTCGGTGTCACACAGGCCCGCACCGGCGGTCAGGGTGTCGGCGACATGGGCCTCGATCGAGTCGTCGTTGTCGGGGAGCACGACGGCGATCCCGCCCTGGGCGTAGTGGGTGGCGGTCACGCCGCGCAGTTGGGCAGCCTTGTTCAGCACCACGACGCGGCTCCCGGCGCGGTGAGCGGCCAGCGCCGCGGCCAACCCCGCGACGCCCATGCCGATAACCACGACGTCGGCGGAATCCCGCCAAACCGGATCGGTCGTCATTCACCACCCCCGGGCTGACCGATTTCGATCATCCGTTGCACGCTGCGGCGCCCCGCGGCCGCGGTGGCCGGGTCGACGTGGACCTCGTCGGCCCCGTCCAGCAGGCATCGCAACAGCGCCGCCGGGGTGATCATCTTCATGAATTTGCACGACGCGCGGTCGTTGACCGCCTGGAAATCGACTTCCGGTGCCGCCCTGCGCAATTGATGCAGCATGCCGACCTCGGTGGCGACCAGGACCTTGCGGGCACGTGTTTCGTGCGCGGCGTCGAGCATGCCGCCGGTGGACAGGATCTTGACCCGTTCCGCGGGGAACGCGCCTTCACCGGCGAGGTACAAAGCCGAAGTGGCGCAACCACATTCGGGGTGCACGAACAATTCGGCGTCGGGGTTGGCCCGGGCCTGCTCGGTCAGCTCGTCACCGTTGATCCCGGCGTGCACGTGGCATTCGCCGGCCCACACGTGCAGGTTCTCCCGACCGGTGACCCGGCGCACATGGGCGCCCAGGAACTGGTCCGGGCAGAACAGCACCTCGCGGTCGGGATCGATGGAGGCGACCACATCGACCGCATTGGACGACGTGCAGCAGATGTCGGTGAGCGCCTTGACTTCCGCGGTCGTGTTGACGTAGGAGACGACGACGGCGCCGGGATGTTCGGCCTTCCAGGCGCGCAGTTCCTCGGCAGTGATCGAGTCGGCCAGCGAACATCCCGCCCGCTGGTCGGGAATCAGCACCGTCTTGTCCGGGCTCAGGATTTTCGCGGTCTCGGCCATGAAGTGCACCCCGCAGAACACGATGGTGTCCTCGGGCGCCTCGGCTGCGATACGCGACAGCGCCAGCGAGTCCCCCACGTGGTCGGCCACGTCCTGAATCGCCGGCAACTGGTAGTTGTGGGCCAGCACGGTGGCTCCGCGCAGCCGCGCCAGGCGGCGGATCTCGGCCGCCCACTGGGCGTCGCCTTCGATCCCGGTGTATCCGGTGGGCGTGCTGATGACGCGAGCCGCCAGCTCGTCGCAGATGGTGTCCATCCGATTCAGGACCGTCATCGGGGCTCCTTTCGAACCCGGAGGTTTTCGACTTATAATCGAAAACATGCCTTATGGTAGCACCGCCCACGAAGTGCTTGCCGTCGTGTTCCAGGTTTCGACTGTTGCCAAAGGGAGTTCTGCCAAAAAACCGCAGCTGAACGTTCTGTTATGGCAGCGCGCCAAGGAGCCGCAGAAAGGCACCTGGTCGCTTCCGGGCGGCCGGCTGCGCAGCGACGAAGACCTGACCACTTCGGTGCGTCGCCAGCTGGCCGAAAAGGTCGATCTGCGCGAGATCTCCCACCTGGAGCAGCTCGCGGTGTTCTCCGACCCACACCGGGTGCCCGACACCCGGATGATCGCCTCCACCTTCCTGGGGCTGGTGCCCTCCCCCGCCACCCCCGAGCTGCCGTCGGACACCTGCTGGCATCCAGTGAATGCGTTGCCCCCGATGGCGTTCGACCACGGGCCCATGGTGACCCACGCGCACGCCCGGCTGGTCGCCAAGATGTCTTACACCAACATCGGGTTCGCTTTGGCACCAAGGGAATTCGCGTTGTCGACACTGCGCGACATCTACGGTGCCGCGCTGGGATATCAGGTCGACGCGACCAACCTGCAGCGCGTGCTGGCCCGTCGCAAAGTCATCACCCAGACCGGCACCATCGCGCAGTCCGGCCGAAGCGGCGGGCGCCCGGCGGCGCTGTACCGGTTCACCGACTCCCAACTTCGGGTGACCGACGAGTTCGCCGCCCTGCGCCCGCCCGGCTGAGCATCGCTGTGATCGGCGCCACGGCGCGCTGGCTTCGGTTCGGGGTACACGGCCTGTACATTGTCTAAGAGTTGTTTAAGAAGCTACTGCGCGTGAGAAGCGCTGGCGCTGAGCTTTGATTGGCTGACGGCACCGCCGCCCATTGATCCGGGACCGATTGGCACGAGTACGCCGAAGCCCAGTAGGCCTCGAAGGGAGCCTTGATGGTGGAGCTGGCCAACGTGGCAGGCGCGACGGTCCAGGACGGTTTGCGATGGATCGGCGCGGCGCCGCACGAGGAGCTGCAGCGCAAGGTACGCCCGCTGCTGCCGGCAGACGACCCGTTCTACCAGCCACCGGCCGGCTTCCAGCACGCCGAACCCGGCACGGTGCTGCGTTCGCGCGACGTCGAGTTGGCGTTCATGGGCCTGATCCCGCAGTCGATGAAGGCCATCCAGCTGCTGTTCCGGACCACCGACTTGAACGGCAACGCCGAGGCCACCGTGACGACGGTGCTCGTTCCCGCGGAGGTGGCGCCCGGCAAGACCATTCCGCTGCTGTCCTACCAGTGCGCGATCGACGCGATGTCGTCGCGCTGCTTTCCCTCTTATGCGATGCGGCGCCGGGCCAAGGCGATCGGATCGCTGGCTCAGCTCGAGCTGTTGCTGGTCACCGCCGCGGTGGCCGAGGGGTGGGCGGTCTCGGTACCAGACCATGAGGGTTTGCACGGGCTGTGGGGTGCGCCGTTCGAACCCGGCTACCGGATCCTGGACGGGGTACGGGCCGCATTGAGTTATGAGCGGCTCGGTTTGTCGCCGTCGGCGCCGGTCGGGCTGTGGGGGTACTCCGGTGGAGGGTTGGCCAGCGCCTGGGCCGCCGAGATGTGCGGACAATACGCCCCCGAACTGAACATCGTCGGCGCGGTCCTGGGCTCGCCGGTCGGCGACCTCGGCCATACGTTCCGCAGGCTCAATGGCGGATTGTTCTCCGGGCTGCCGGCGTTGGTGGTCGCCGCTCTCACACATACCTACCCGGGTCTGGATGAGGTGATCAAGGAGCACAGCAGCGAAGAGGGTCGCGCGCTGCTGGAGAGCCTGGAGAAGATGACGACCGCCGAGGCCGTCATCAAGATGGCCCACACGAATCTGGCCGACTTCCTCGACGAACCCCTGGAGCAGACGCTGTCCCGGCCGGCGGTCATGCACGTCTTCGACAGCATCAAACTGGGTGCCGCGATACCGACACCGCCGGTGCTCATCATTCAGGCCGTCCACGATTACCTCATCGACGTCGACGACATCGACGAACTCGCCGAGACCTACATCGCCGGCGGCGCCAGGGTCACCTACCACCGCGACGCGTTCAACGAGCACATGATCCTGCATCCGTTGTCGGCGCCGATGGCGCTGCGCTGGCTGATCGACCGGTTCGCCGACCGTCCGCTGACCGACCATCTGGTCCGGACCACCTGGCCCACCGCGTTCAACCCGATGACCTACGCCGGCATGGCCCGATTGGGTCTGATCGCGGCCAAGGTCATCACCGGCCGCAAGATCCGCCGCCGTCCACTTTAACTCAGTTCGGCAGGCCGCGAGCGTGCACACAGGTACGCCGGCACGCCCCCGGCATTCTGTGCACGTTCGCGAAGTTCAGGCGATTGGCCCGGCGACGGGCGCCGGCGGCGGCGCCTGAGGCAGCGTGCGCACCCGGTTCTCCGGCGGGTAAGCGCCCAGGTCGTCGCGCACCGTCCCGGTGGCCATCACCGCATAGATCAAGGCAGCGGTCGCTGCCGGAGACAACAAGGTGAGCGCGATCTGCAGCGGCCCACGCCCGAAGAACACCGGCGGCGCCTGGGTCACGTAGGTCAGCGAGTGATCAGCCTTCGACAGCGAGACGGTATCGAAATCCAGCGCGCCATAACGCCACAGCACCAGCAGCGCCCCAACCCCGACCGCGACCGCGGTCGCGCCGATCAACCCGGCGCACAGGGCGACGACCATCTGCGGACCCCGATGGTCGCGCCACTGCCAGGCCGCGACCGCGCCGACCACCGCCACGACGCCCACCAGACTGACCAGCAGCATCGGAGCGACGAAGAAGTTGCGCGGCTCGCCGTCGAGGCCGCCCAGGTATTCGTGCACCCGCTCACCCTTGCGGGTGACGGCCACCACGGCGTGGATGGCCGGGGCGATCCAGGCCCACAGCGCCCCGATCGGCAATCCGGAAGCCGTCAGCGCGACAGCCACGACGAGGCATGCCCGGTTCCGCGGCGACAGCCGCTGCAGGCGCCCGACCTCTGCGCCAGAAGGCTGCTCGGATACCACCGCCGCACCGTCAACCAACCCGACTCACCTCCATTACCCGTGCCTCGCGAAGCATATCCTCGCGGGACCGGCGCGCCTGAACCGTCAGCGTCGCCCGTCCAACTCGGTCGAATCCACCAACCCGTGCCGGGAACACTTCGCCCACCAGCCGTCGGGCCGGACCTGCACGATCATCCGGCGGCCACAGGCGGCGCAGAAGCGGGGTGGCTCCAACCCCAACTGGGCCGCGGTGGGCACCGAGGTCCCGGATTGCTCGCCGGTATAGACGTTGTAGACGCCGCCCCCGACCGGGTCCGGCAGCGCGGTGGCCATCACAAACTGGCGTTCAGCGCCTTGATCGGCATTTGCAGATCGTCGAGCAGTTCGAGGTCAGCCTCCGCGGGCCGGCCCAGCGTGGTCAGGTAATTGCCGACGATGACGGCGTTGATGCCACCGAGGATGCCTTGCTTGGCGCCGAGGTCGCCGAGGGTGATCTCACGGCCGCCGGCGAACCGCAGCATGGTCCGCGGCAACGCCAGCCGGAACGCGCCGACAGCCTTGAGCGCTTCGCTGGCCGGCAGCACCTCCAGGTCACCGAACGGGGTGCCCGGTCGGGGGTTGAGGAAGTTCAGCGGCACCTCGTCGGGACCCAACTCTGCGAGGTCGGCGGCGAATTCGGCGCGCTGCTCCAGCGTCTCGCCCATGCCCAGGATCCCCCCGCAGCACACCTCCATACCGGCGTCGCGCACCATCGACAAGGTCTCCCAGCGCTCCTCCCAGCTGTGCGTGGTGACCACGTTGGTGAAGAAGGAGCGCGCGGTCTCCAGGTTGTGGTTGTAGCGGTGCACTCCCATCTCCGCCAGGCGCTGCACCTGCTCGGCGGTCAGCATGCCGAGTGAGCAGGCGATCTGGATGTCGACCTCGTTGCGGATGGCCTCGATACCGGCCGCGACCTGAGCGAGCAACCGCTCGTCGGGTCCGCGCACCGCGGCAACGATGCAGAACTCGGTGGCGCCGGACTTCGCGGTCTGCTTGGCCGCCTCGACCAGGCTTGGGATATCCAGCCAGGCGCTGCGCACCGGCGACTTGAACAGGCCCGACTGGGAGCAGAAATGGCAGTCCTCCGGGCACCCGCCGGTCTTGAGGCTGATGATGCCTTCTACCTCGACCTCCGGTCCGCACCAGCGCATCCGCACCTCGTGGGCCAGGGCCAGCAGTTCCTCGAGGCGCTCATCGGGCAGCTGCAGCACCCGCAGCACCTGGTCCTTGCTGAGGCCTTCGCCGGCCTCGAGCACCTGACGGCGGGCGACGGCAAGGATGTCCGAGTTGTCCTCCCCTTCCAGGCCATCCTGGCCGGCATCGCTGGTCGGTCGAATCGGCGCTTGGGTCACCGGGTACTCCCCTGCTTCTTGATCGCGTCCCTATATATCGGCCGCGATCGCCTCGGGGCCGCCGTCGGACAGGCGGCCTGAATCGAAAAGTGCTCAGGTTAGGGTAACGGTCCCCGGTCAACCGAGGCCGCGCGGTCATGTTGACGCCGGTCACTATTGCCGGAGTAAAGAACATCCGGCAGGGTAGAGAATCAGCATGAGCGAACAGCACGTCGTATACCTGGCCGACCACGGCATCTGGCTGGCAATACCGGCGTTCCTGCCTGCCGTGATCGTCGCCGGCGTGGTGTCATATGTCGCCATGCGAAATAGAGGAAGCTCGCGGGAAAAGCAGGATTGACCAGTGCTGCATTTGGGCATCCTCGGATCTGTCTAAATCGGCGGACGCAAACGGGAGGCGATCGCGATGGAAATGGCAGTTGTTGCAGAGGCGCCCGCGGCGCGCGGAGCGGAACTGAGTCAAGTCATCGGACTCTCGGTGGCGGCGCTGATCATCACCCTGGTCATGCTGGCCGTCGGCTGGGCCCACCGCACCCGGCGCATCTTGTGGCTGGAGAAGTTCGCCGACTGGTTGGGCGTCAAATTCAAGCGCCCGTCCTGGGTGGCGCTACCCGTGCTGGTGTACACCACGTCGATCATCTGCGCGCTGTTCGGATTCATCTGGGACGTCAGCTGGCATATCGGCGAAGGCCGTGATCCCGGACCGCTGGCCAACCCCGCCCACTACTTCATCATCATCGGCCTGTTCGGCATCTTCCTGGCCGGCATGATCGCGATCGTCCTGCCGTTCGACGAGCCGGGCCCCGCGCCGGTGCGCATCACCGACAACTGGCATGCCCCCGTCGGCGGCGTGCTGATGGCCGGTTGCGGCATGTACGCGTTGTTCGGATTCCCGCTCGACGACATCTGGCACCGCATCTTCGGCCAGGACGTCACCTTGTGGGGTCCGACCCACCTGATGATGATCGGCGGCGCGGGCCTGTCGCTGTTCTCGGTGCTGATGCTGGAGTACGAAGGCGGCCGCGCGCTGCCGGACGCACCTCCCGAGAAGCCGTTCGTCAAATTCTTGCGCTACCTGTCCTGCGGTGGGTTGTTGATCGGCCTGTCCGTCTATCAGATCGAGTACGACTTCGGCGTCCAGCAATTCCGCCTGGCGTTCCACCCGATGATGATCGCCGGAGTGGCGGCGCTGGCTCTGATCGTGGCGCGGATGACGCTCGGAAAGGGCGCGGCGATCATCGCGGCACTGTTCGCGATCGCCCTGCGTGGTGCCGTCGCGTTCACCGTCGGTCCGATCCTCGGCGCGCCGATCAACTGGTTCCCGCTTTACCTCGGACCGGCGCTGGTGGTCGAGATCCTGGCGTTGACGCCGCTGTTCAAGCGGCCCATCCTCTTCGGTGCCGTCACCGGCCTGGTTGTGGGCACCGTCGGCCTGTGGCTGAGTTCGCTCTGGGTCGGCGCCGTCTACCACTACCCATGGCCGACCAGCATGTGGGGCGAAGCCCTGGCCATGTCGGTGCCCGTCGCCGTCATGATGGGCCTGTGCGGTGCCCTGACCGGGATGGTGCTGACCGGGCAACGGCTACCGCGACGCGCGATCGGAATCTCGATCGTGGCCGCGACGGTCGTGGTGATCGGCGGTGCGGTGGCCAACGGGTTGCACATCGTCATCCCGAGCAAGAACACCGCGACCATCAAGCTGACCGAGCTGCCCAGCGAACCCGGCAAACGCATGGTGTCCGCCGACATCCAGATCAATCCGCCCGACCTGATCAAGGACGATCCCGACTGGGTGTCGGTCACCTCGTGGCAGGGGAAGATGGTCAACGACCGCGGCCTGCTGATCGACCGGCTCGAGCGGGTCGGAGACGGGCACTACCGCACCACCAAACCCATCCCGGTGTGGGGATCCTGGAAGACCTTGCTGCGGGTGCAGGACGGTTACACCATGACGGCCGTGCCGATCTACGAGCCGGCCGACGAGGCGATCCCGGCTCCCGAGGTGCCGGCCGATCCCGTCATCACCCGGCCGTTCGTCCTGGAAAACACCATCCTGCAGCGGGAACGCGACCCCAACGCCCCGGAGTGGCTGTTCACCGTCGGCTCCATCCTGGTGCTGATCTTCACCCTGATGGTGATCAGCGCTTTGACCTGGGGAGCCGGACGGATCAACCGCGAGATGACGTTGCCCAGGAAACCGGAGGAAGAGAAGCACCCTCTTCCAGAAGCGGCGTAGTCCGTGGCATATCGACGCGCCCTGGTCACGGCATGGGCGGGGCTGCTGGTGTGGGCGCTGGTCGCCTGCGGCGGTAACTCGCCCAGCAAGGCCCCGGCGCAGGGCCTCACCGTCGACGTCACCATCGCCAACGGGCAGGTCACGCCGACCAACGCGACCCTGCAGGCGAAGGTGAAACAACAGATCGTGTTGCATGTCAGCAGCGACGTCACCGACGAGCTGCACGTGCACTCGGTACCCGACCACAAGTTCCAGGTCGCCGCGGCGCCCAACCAGACATTCGAGTTCAGCGTCGACGTCCCGGGCAGCGTCGACGTCGAACTGCACCACCTCAAGCGGACGATCGCCACCATCCAAGTGCAGTCGTGACCGACGGCCGCTCGATAACCGTGCTCGCGCACGGTCTGGGCGGGTCGAACGATCTGCCGGTGCCGTACACCTTCGCGCTGATCGGCGCCGCATGGGCACTGACCTTCACGTTCGCGCTGGTGGCGTTGGCCTGGAAACGACCGCGATTCGACCCGGACAAACCGGGGCGCCCACTGCCGGACGCGCTGACCGCCCTGGTCGATGCGCGCGTCACCCGCGGGATAGTCGCCGGGTTGGCGCTGCTGTTCGCGATATGGGTGCTGACCGCCGGCGTCTTCGGGCCGCAGACCTCGGCCAATGGCCTGCTCGGCGCGTTCTATGTGCTGCTCTGGGTCGGACTGGTGGCGTTGTCATTGATCTTCGGGCCGGTATGGCGGGTGATCTCGCCGGTCCGCTCGGTATATCTGCTGGTACGCCGGGTCCTGCCGGAACGGATCAGCCGGCCCCGGTTCTCCTACCCGGACAGCTGGGGCTACCGGCCGGCCGCGTTCGGATTGTTCGCGTTCGTCTGGTTGGAACTCGCCAGTCCGGACTCGGCCTCGCTGACCGCGGTCAAGACGTGGTTGCTGGTCTATACGGTGGTGCTGCTCGGCGGGGCGTGGCTGTGCGGACAGCGCTGGTTGGCCCGGGCAGACCCGTTCGGCGTGTACAGCATGGCGGTGTCCCGGCTCAGCCCGTTCTGGCGGAATCCGCAAACCGGAAAGATCGTCGTCGGCAACCCGTTCGACCACCTGCCGTCGCTGCCGGTACGCCCGGGCGTCGTGCTGGTTTTGTCAGTGTTGTTGGGGTCCACCGCGTTCGACAGCTTCTCGGCGTCACCGACGTGGCGCAATTTCGCCGACGGGACAGCCCGCGCGGCGACCGGTGTTCCTGAGACGCTGACTTCTTCAGCGTTACGGACCATCGGGCTGGCGCTCTTCATTTGTGTTGTGGCGCTGACCTTTTCGTTTGCCGCGCGTGCCACCGGCGGCGTGGACGCCGAGCAGCGCCGGGCATTGCCCGGGCAGATGGCGCACTCGCTGATCCCGATCGTCGTCGGCTACATCTTCGCGCACTACTTGACCTACCTCGTGGAGCGCGGCCAGCAGGCCGTCATCGCCCTGGCCGACCCACTGGGTCGAGGCTGGAATCCGTTGGGCCTGGCGGATGCACACGTCGCCTACGTGTTGTCGATGCACCCCGCGGTCCTGTCCACGATAAAGGTGGCCTGTGTGGTGACCGGGCACATCGTGGCGGTGATCGCGGCGCACGACAAGGCGTTGCGACTGCTGCCCAAAGACCATCAACTCACCGGCCAGTTGACCATGATGCTGGTCATGGTCGGCTACACGTTCATGGGGCTGTATCTGCTGTTCGGGGGCTAGGCGGACTTCCGGGTACCTAATAGGCTGCTGTTGCCGCCGGAACGCAGGGGAAAGGAAATCCATTGACGTCGCCGCCCTCGGCCGAGTCGGTAACCCCGGACGAAACAGTCCCGGCCCGTAAGGGTGACCGGCGCCGCAGGGCGTTGGCCCGGTCGGTCAGCATCCAGTCCAAGGTGATGCTGATGCTCCTGGTGGCCAGCCTTTCGTCGCTGGCTGTGATCGGGGCGGTCGGTTACGTCACCGCGCGCAACGCCTTGTTGCCGACGGCATCGGAGCGGATGACCCAGTTGCGGGAGGCCCAAAAACGTGCGGTGGAGACGTTGTTTTCGGATCTCGCCGATGCGCTGGTGGTCTACAGCGGCGCCTCGACAGCTCTGGACGCGGTGCAACAGTTCACCGCGGGCTTCGACCAGTTGTCCAATGCGAGTATCGATCCCGGTCAGCAACAGGCGCTGGTGAACTACTACACGGACAGGTTGATCAAACCGGTCGAGAGCAGCACCGGCACCAAGCTGGATCTCAATGCCCTACTGCCCAGCAACAATTCGCAGAAATATCTGCAGGCGCACTACACGGTTGCGCCGGCCGGGGCACCCGACGACGCCGGCGACGGCAGTGCCTGGACAGCCGCGAATGTCCGCTTCAACAACTTTTTCCGGGAGATCGCGACCCGCTTCGAATACAAGGACGCGTTGCTGCTCGACGGCCGCGGAAACGTGGTGTACAGCGTCCGCAAGACCGCGGCACTGGGCACCAACATCCTCAACGGCCCGTATCGGGAGTCCAATCTGCGTGGCGCCTACGAGAAGGCGATGGCCGCAAACTCCCGGGATTTCGTGTGGATCACCGACTTCGCGCCCTACCAGCCGCAACTCGGCGCACCCATCGCGTGGCTGGTCTCGCCGATCGGCGCACCGGGCAAGGCCGCCGGAGTGCTGGCCCTGCCGCTGCCGATCTCCAAGGTCAACGACATCATGACCGCCAACAGGCAATGGGAAGCGGCGGGCATGGGCAAGACCGGTGAAACCTATCTGGCCGGCCCGGACAATTTGATGCGATCCGATTCCCGGTTGTTCCTCGAAGACCCGAAGCGCTACCAGACCGAGGCGATCGCCGCAGGCGCACGATCCGACGTCGTCGAGCAGGCAATCCGTTGGCGCGGAACGACACTGGTGCAACCGGTTGCGACGCACGCGGTACGTGCCGCACAGCGCGGTGAGACCGGTACCACCATCGACACCAGTTACCTCGGTCGCCGCGAGCTGGTGGCATATGCCCCGCTGCAGTTGCCCAACTCCGACCTGCACTGGTCGGTATTGGCGACCCGGGAGACCGACGAAGCCAACGCCCGCGTCGTGTCCGTGACCCAGACGCTGGTATTGACCACCGCCGCCATGGTTTTCGTCATCTGCGTGGCCGCGCTGCTGGTAGCCCAGATTTTTGTGCGTCCCATTCGCCGACTGCAGGCCGGCACCCAGGAGATCAGCGCCGGCAACTACGACGTCACGATCCCGGTGACCTCACGCGACGAGATCGGTGAACTCACCGAGGCTTTCAACGATATGAGCCACAGTCTGCAGATCAAGGAAACGCTGCTGACCGAGCAGCGCGAAGAAAACGACCGGCTGCTCGGGTCGTTGATGCCCGAGCCCGTCGCGCAACGCTACCGCGAGGGCGAACAGACCATCGCCCAGGAACATCAGGACGTCACGGTCATCTTCGCGGACTTCGTCGGTCTGGACCGAATTTCCAGCGCGCTACCCGGCCATGAATTGGTCGGCATCGTCGACGACCTGGTCCAGGAACTCGACTCGGCCGCCGAAGCCCTTGGCGTCGAACCGATCCGGACCCTGCACAACGGCTACCTGGCCAGCTGCGGGCTGAACTTCCCGCGGCTGGACAGCGTGCACCGCACCGTGGAATTCGCCCTCGAGATGCAGGCCATCGTCGAACGGTTCAACAGCAAGACGGGCCACCACCTGACGCTGCGCGCCGGCATCAACACCGGCAATGTCATCAGCGGACTGGTGGGACGGTCCAGCATCGTCTACGACATGTGGGGCGCGGCCGTCAACCTCGCCCACCAGATGCGAAGCAGCACAAGTGAATCCGGAATCTATGTGACATCGCAGGTATACGAGGCGACGCGTGACATCCGGCAGTTCACCGCGGCGGGCACCGTCACCGTCGACGGCACCGAACAACAGATCTGGCGCCTCGCGGAAGGACAGTGACCATGTCGTCGTTGTGGTGGGCTGCCGTCGTGGTCGTAGGGTTCCCGTCGCTGCTCATCGGGCTCACCGAATGGCACCACAGCCTGACCCGCCAGGACAGCCCCCTGGCCCGGCCCGTTTTCCTGCTGCGCAGCTACCTGGTCCCACTGGCCGCGCTGCTGGTGCTGCTGGTGCAGGTCGCGAGAATCCCGAGCGAGTTGACCTCGGTGCGCCTGCTGGCGACGGTATTCGGCTTCGTGCTGCTGGTGCTGTTGCTGTCCGGGCTCAACGCCACGGTGTTCGAGGGAGCGCCGCAAGGATCCTGGCGCGGGCGCGTACCGGCCATCTTCCTCGACGTCACCCGGTTCCTGCTGATAGGTGCCGGTCTGGCGGTGATTTTGTCGTTCGTCTGGGGCGTGCGGGTTGGCGGCATCTTCACGGCGCTGGGTGTGACGTCGGTGGTCATCGGCTTGATGCTGCAGAACTCCGTCGGCCAGATCGTGTCGGGACTGTTCATGCTCTTCGAGCAGCCGTTCCGGATCGGCGACTGGCTGGACACCCCGGCCGCCCGCGGACGGATCGTCGAGGCGAACTGGCGGGCGGTTCATATCCAGACCGGCCGCGGTTTGCAGATCACCCCCAACTCGGTCTTGGCGACGACATCGTTCACCAACCTCAGTCGTCCCACCAGGTCGCACCAATTGGCGATCACGGTCGCGTTCGCCGCGGCCGATCCGCCGGAGCGGGTGTGCGCGCTGCTGACCGAGGTTGCCGATGCGCTTCCGCAGCGCAGGTCCGGTGCCCCGGCGGCAGTCGTGGCCACCGGCAGCGGCGAGTACCGCGTCACCGTCGGATTGTCTTCTCCCGCTGACGATTCCGCGGCGCAGTCCATCTTCCTGCGCTGGCTCTGGTACGCCGCGCGGCGGGCCGAACTCCACCTCGACGGCGAAAAGGACGACTTCTCCACACCGGAACGTGTCGCAAAGGCACTCCGGAGCGTGGTCGGTCCGGCATTGCGGCTGAGCCGAACCGATCAGCAGATCTTGGCAGCGCACGCCCGGATCGTCCGGTACGCGGCCGACGAACTCGTCGAGCAGGCCGGCCGAGTGCCGTCCCGGATGACCTTTCTCCTGTCCGGCGGCGTGCGGCTGACGGCAACTTCCCGGGACGGACTCCCGGTGGTGGTCGGCAGCCTGGACGAAGGCGCTTTCCTGGGGGCAACGGCGCTGACCCGGCAACCCAATCTGACCGATGCCCGCGCCACCGAAGAATTGACTGCGCTGCAGATCGACCGCGAGCACCTCGCCCACCTGGTCATGGGCAAGCCGTGGCTGCAACAGGATCTCGGTCGCGCCATCGACGAGCGGCGCGCCAGAGTCGAACAGGTCACCCAGACGGCCTAAAAACATTCCATCGGTCCGAACCGGTAACCGCTGGCGAACTGGGGAAAGCACCTCGGGGCTGGCTGGAAACCAGGCCCGGGCAATCGGGTTAGCGTCAAATCAGGTAGTCGACGCGCTTGTCACCGTCCCAGCGGCGCAGTCCGGCGAACTGACCGGTCAGTTGCGCCGGCCGGCCGGTGACAGTCAGCGCTTGCCCGAGACAGCCGATGTCGACCCGGCGTGCCAGGGTCACATGCGCGGTCCACTGGCCGGGCAGGCTGTTGGACATCGGCGCCGGCCGTAGGTGCGCGCCGGACACCCGGTGCACCTCGGCGTGCAGATCCAGCAGTTCGCGCGACGGCACGATCAGTCGGGTGAGCACCACATTGGCCCGGCCGAACAACACCGGCGCACCGATCACGCACGGCAGCGGCAATCCTCGGGCGACCGGCCGCAGCAATTCGTCGACGGCGGGGTCAATGCGTTCGGCGACGGCGACCGTCACATGCGGGCGACCGGGCGGTATCCGCACCGGCAGACCGGCGGCGCTCAGGTTGTCCCACATCCGCCGGAGCGCGGCCTCGGTGTCATGGTCGAACAGCAACTCGATGGAGTGCGCCATCAGCCGACCAGCGCCCGCACCCAGCCGGTGTCGAAAGCGGCCGCACTCATCGCGGCGAAATCCTGGCGCGCGCCTGCCCCGGCGGGCAGCGCCGCGCGTACGGATGCCAATCGGTCCAGCGCTTTCCGGTTCGACGTCTGCACCCGATCGGGCCGCTGAGGCCAGCTGCCGATCACCAATCCGGCACACGAAACATGTTGTGCAGCAAGGGCTTCCAAGGTCAGCACGGTGTGGTTGAGCGTGCCCAGTTCCGCCCTCACGACGACCAGCGCCGCGGCCCGTAGTTCGACGGCGACGTCGCGTAGGGTGACCCCGTCCTGAGCCAGTTCGACCAGCAACCCACCGGCGCCTTCGACGAGCGTCAATCGTCCGGGTCGGTCCACCTCGCGGATCAGCTGCAATACCTGCTCACCGGTCGGCAATGCCATCCCGGCCTGTTCGGCCGCCGCGGCCGGCGCCATCGGCAACGCATACCGGGCCAACCCCACGAGTTCGGTGACTCCGGACAGCCGGCCGATCTCGGCGAGGTCGTCGTCGCCGTCGGCGATACCGGTCTGGGCGGGCTTGCACACCGCGACGTCGATGCCGGCCTGGTGGGCGTGCGACGCCAGCGCGGCGGTGGCGACGGTTTTGCCGACACCCGTGTCGGTCCCGGTGACCACCAGGACCGTCAAGCGTGCGCCCGCAGGACGTCCGTCAGCACGCGGCGCGCCAGCTCGAGTTCCTCGGCACTCAGGGAAGCCCGCGCGGTCAGCCGCAGGCGTGACGTGCCGGCGGGCACGGTCGGAGGCCGGAAGCAGCCGACTTTGACCCCGGCGTCCAGACACGCCGTCGCGGCGGTCAGCGCAACCTCGGGGTCGCCCAGGATCACCGACACCACAGCAGACTGCGGCACCTGCGGGACATTGCACACCCGCGCCAGCTCGGCGGCGTGCGACAGCACCGCGTCCGGGCGCCACGTCTCAGTCTTGAGCAGCCGCAATGCCGCCAGCGCGGCACCGACGGCCGCGGGCGCGAGTCCGGTGTCGAAGATGAAGGGACGCGCCGCATCGATCAGGTGGGCACGCACCTCGGCCGGCCCGAGCACCACGCCGCCCTGACTGCCCAGCGCTTTGGACAGCGTCGTGGTCATCACCACGTCGGGCGATCCGGCCAGTCCTACCTCGTGCAACAGCCCGCGGCCACCGCCACGCACCCCGAGACCGTGCGCCTCGTCGACAACCAACAGCGCACGGTGCCGACGGCACACCTCGTGCAGTTCCCGAAGCGGCGCCAGTGCCCCGTCCGCGCTGAACACCGAGTCGGTGACGACGACCGCGCGCTCCTCGGCGCGTGCGGCGAGGGCAGTCTCGACGGCGGCGACGTCGCGGCTGGGCGTCACCACCACGCGCGCCCGGGACAGCCGGCAGGCGTCCACCAGCGACGCGTGCGAATAGGCGTCGGACACCAGCAGCGAACCCGGGCCGGACAGGCTGACGACGGCTCCGAGGTTCGCGGTATATCCCGAGGAGAACACCAAACCGGCTGCGGCGCCGACGTATTCGGCGAGTTCGGCCTCGAACTGTGCGTGCAGTTCGGTGTCCCCGGTTACCAGCCGGGAACCGGTGGCACCGGCGCCCCACACGCGCAGTGCCTGCACACCGCCGTCGATGACGTCGGGATGCTGGGACAGGCCCAGGTAATCGTTGGAAGCCAGATCGAGTTCGGTGCCGACCGGCGGGCGCGGGCGCAGCGACCGGCGCAAACCGGCTTCGCGGCGCTGGGACTCCACCGCCGCCAGCCAGGCCAGCGGCGAGGTTTCGATCGGCGCCTGCATGGCGTTCAGCCTACGAGGCGGGCGACCTGCACCATCGCCGAGGTGAGCTGTGCGATCTCGGCGGGACCGCAGATATACGGCGGCATCGCGTAGATCAGGTTGCGGAACGGGCGCAGCCACACCCCGCCATCCAGCGCGGCGGGGGTGGCGACGGACAAATCGACGGGCCGGTCGCATTCGATGACGCCGATGCCGCCGCACACCCGCACGTCGGTCACTCCCGGCAGTCCTCGCGCGGGTGCCAGGCCGGCGCTCAGACCTTCGGCCAGCGCGGTTATCCGCGACCGCCAGTCCTGGCTCAGCAACAACTCGACGCTGGCTACCGAAACCGCGCAGGCCAGCGGGTTGGCCATGAAGGTGGGCCCGTGCATCAGCGCGCCGGCCGCGCCGTTGCTGATGGTGTGCGCGACGTCGGTGCTGCACAGGGTGGCGGCCAGGCTGAGGTAGCCGCCGGTCAGCGCCTTGCCCACGCACATGATGTCCGGGCTCACCCCGGCATGGTCGGCGGCGAACAACTCTCCGGTGCGGCCGAATCCGGTGGCGATCTCGTCGAAAATCAGCAGCACGCCGTGCCGGCTGCAGATCTCACGCAGGTCGACCAGATAGCGCGGATCGTGAAACCGCATCCCGCCCGCGCCCTGCACGACGGGTTCGACGACGACGGCGGCGAGCTCTGCGGCGTGCCGGGTCAGTTGCTCCTCGAACGCCGCGCTGTAGGCGGGGTCGTAGTCGCGCGGCACCTGCGGGGCGAACACCTGAGCGGCCAGGACGTCGGTCCACAACGAGTGCATGCCGCCGTCGGGGTCACACACGCTCATCGGGGTGAAGGTGTCGCCGTGGTATCCGCCGCGCCAGGTCATCAGGCGATGTTTCGCGGGCCGACCGAGGCTGCGCCAATACTGCAACGCCATCTTCACCGCGACCTCCAAGGACACCGAGCCGGAGTCGCTGAAGAACACCGTGTCCAGACCGGCCGGAGTGATCTCGACCAGCAGCTGAGCCAGGCGGGCCGCGGGCTCGTGGGTCAGGCCGCCGAACATGACGTGATTCATCGTGGCGAGTTGGGCGGTCATCGCCTCGTCCAGGACCGGGTGGCCATGGCCATGGATGGCGGTCCACCACGAGCTCATACCGTCGAGTGCTTGTATCGGCTTGCCGTCGCGGATCAGCGTGAGGTAGGCGCCGCGGGCGGCCGTGGCCACCACCGGAGGTATCGCTTCGCTGCCGATGGTGCTGTAGGGATGCCAGAGGTGAGCGGCGTCGATCGCGCTGATCTGGGCGGGGGTCAACGCTGCCACGGAGTTCGACAGTAGTCCACGTGTGCAGCCTGGGCTTTGAGTGTGCAGCCAGGGCTTTCAGAGTGCAGCCAGGGCGGCGAAACGCGATTTTCGCCGCCCTGAGTTCACTGGCAGAGCCATGACTTCACACTCAAATTCACGGCCGGTTCGCACAAAGTGCAGCGATCGGGAAGCATGCAGGGCATGGCCGCACCGGAAGAGTCGCCCGCCACCGAAGAGGGCGGCGACGTGACGCAGGTGCACGACGAGAGCGGACCTCGGATCATCAGGCTGCGCTTGGTTCCCTGGGACGTGGTCACCATGCTGGTGCTGCTGGCGTTGCTGATCGTCGCGCTCACCATGACCAGTTGGCCCACGCGGTTGTTCGCCTTCACCGAGAACGTCTGTCAAGGCGAAGATTGCGCACCGGTGCCGTTCGGGGTCAACTACTACATCTACCCGCTGGTGTGGGGCGGCATCGGCGCGGCTGCGACGGCGGCGTTGCTGGGTCCGTTCGTGTCGTTGGTCAAGGGCTGGTTCATGTCCTTCTGGCCGGTAGTCTCCGTCGCTGTCCTGAGTCTGGCCTCGGTCCTCGGCCGCGCGCTGACCGATTTCAGCTCCACCTTCTGGCGCTGAGGCAGATCACGCCGCGGACACGCTTCGCAGCGCGAAATCACAACTGCCATCACAGGATTGGCCCCTCCCGTCACCGTCCGGTCACGGTACGACAAAAAATGTTTGGCGGATCTGGCGCGCGCCTATCTCTGTTGCCAATGTGGCTGCAGTGACTGGTGTGAATAGGTCGGGTTGACCCGGCTACTTCACCTACCACCTGTCATCCAGCGGCGCGAGGCCCCGACGTGGCGGCCATCGCGTGCGTGTGGAACGGCAGCCGAGGCGCGCAGTCACCGCGCCGAGGCACAGCGGGGCCCCTGGGCCCCAGAAGGTGAGGAATCCCCATGAAGCGCGTCTACGCCTTCGCGATCGGGCTGGTCATGGCCGTGGCGCCGATAACCGCCACGGGCATCGCGGCGGCCGACCCGGCCAGCAAGCCGATGGACTATCAGCAAGCCACCGACGTCGTCGTCGCCCGCGCCCTGTCACAGCGCGGCGTGCCGTTCTCGTGGGCCGGCGGCGGTGTCACCGGCCCCACCCGTGGCACTGGGAGCGGCATCAACACCGTCGGCTTCGACGCATCGGGTCTAATCCAGTACGCCTACGCCGGCGCCGGGCTCAAACTGCCGCGCTCGTCCGGGCAGATGTACAAGGTGGGACAACGGGTGCTGCCGGCGCAGGCACGCAAGGGCGACCTGGTCTTCTACGGCCCCGAGGGCACCCAGGCTGTTGCGATGTACCTGGGCAACGGCCAGATGATCGAGGTCGGCGACGTCGTGCAGGTCTCCCCGGTGCGTGCCAGCGGGATGGCCCCCTACCTGGTCCGGATTCTCGGTGCGCAGACGGCGCCGGCGGCCCCCGCGCCGCAGGCACCGACCCAGCAGCTGCCTCAGCAGCAGGTGCCCGCGCCTCAAGCACCTGCCCAGCAGGCTCCTTTGCAGCAGGCACCTTTGCAGCAGGCACCTTTGCAGACGCTGCCGTCACAGCAGCCGTTGCAGACGGTTCCCAACCAGCAGGCTCCCTTGCAGCAGGCGCCGGCCCAATTGGCTCCGGCACAGCAGGCGCCGGCCCAACTGGCTCCCGCACAGCAAGCGCCCCTGGGGCAGGTCCCCGCGCAGCAGTCGCCGCTGCAGCAGGTCCCGGCCCCGCAGGCGCCGCTGCAGCAGGTCCCGGCCCAGCAGGCGCCGCTGCAGGCAGTGCCCACCGCGCCCCTGCAGTTGATGCCGGCACAGCCGGCGCCCGCGGTTACCCCGGGCCGGTAACCTTCCGACGCCTCTCGCCCCGGCGCGCCGATGGCGCCGGGGCGTGAGGCGTTTTCGGTAAGTTGGCGGGGACCATGCAGACCGTGACCCCTCCTCCCCCACGCCCGGCCACCGACTCGGCGCCGGCCGAAATGGGCACCCGGTCTGCGGGTTTCTACCGGCACGACCTGGACGGACTGCGCGGCGTCGCGATTGCGCTCGTCGCTGTTTTCCACGTGTGGTTCGGCCGGGTGTCCGGCGGGGTGGACGTCTTTCTGGCCCTGTCCGGGTTCTTCTTCGGCGGCAAGATTCTGCGCGCCGGGCTCGGCGGCAAGTTGTCCCCAGTGACCGAATTCGTCCGGCTGGTCCGTCGTCTGCTGCCGGCCCTGGTCGTGGTGCTGGCGGGATGCGCACTGCTGACGATCCTGGTGCAACCAGAGACCCGCTGGGAGACCTTCGCCGATCAGAGTCTGGCCAGCCTGGGCTACTACCAGAACTGGGAGCTGGCCAACTCCGCCTCGGACTATCTGCGTGCCGGCGAGGCGGTCAGCCCGCTGCAGCACATCTGGTCCATGTCGGTGCAGGGCCAGTTCTACGTCGCGTTCCTCGTCCTGGTCGCGGGCTGCGCCTATCTGTTCAGGCGAGCGCTGGGTCGCCACCTGCGGACCCTGTTCGTGGTGCTGTTCAGTGCGCTGACGGTGGCGTCGTTCGTCTACGCGATCATCGCGCACCAGGACAACCAGGCGACGGCGTATTACAACAGTTTCGCGCGGGCCTGGGAGTTGCTGCTGGGTGCATTGGTCGGCGCGCTGGTGCCCTATCTGCGTTGGCCGATGTGGCTTCGGACGACCGCTGCGACCGTCGGGCTGGCAGCGATCCTGTCCTGCGGCGCCCTGATCGACGGCGTCAAGGAGTTTCCCGGGCCGTGGGCGCTGGTGCCCGTCGGTGCCACCATGCTGATGATCCTGGCCGGCGCCAATATGGCCGCCGACCCCCGCACGCGTGGCCGGATGCCGCTACCCAACCGGTTGCTGGCGGCCGGGCCGCTGATCACCCTCGGCGCGATGGCCTACTCGCTGTACCTGTGGCACTGGCCGCTGCTCATCTTCTGGCTTTCCTACACCGGAGACCCGCACGTCAATTTCGTCGAGGGCCTGGCCGTCCTGCTGGTCTCCGGGGTGTTGGCGTACCTGACCACCCGGCACGTCGAGGATCCCCTGCGCTACCGGGCACCCGCGCAACCCGCCCGAGCGGTGACCTGGCAACTGCGGCTGCGCCGACCCACGCTCGCGTTGGGATCGCTGGTGGTGCTGTTGGGCGTCAGCCTTGCCGCGACGTCCTTCACCTGGCGTGAGCATCTGGTCGTCGAGCGGGCCGGCGGCAAGGAACTCAGCGGGCTCAGCGCGCTCGACTACCCCGGCGCCCGCGCCCTCACCGAACACGTGCGGGTGCCCACGCTGCGCATGCGGCCCACCGTGCTGGAAGTCAAGGAAGACCTGCCCGCTTCCACCCGCGACGGCTGTATCAGCGACTTCGTCAACCCGACGGTGGTGAACTGCACGTACGGCGACACCGACGCGCCGCGCACCATCGCGCTGGCCGGCGGGTCGCACGCCGAACACTGGCTGACCGCCCTGGACCTGCTGGGCCGGCTGCACCATTTTCGAGTGGTGACCTACCTCAAGATGGGGTGCGCGCTGTCCACCGAACAGGTCCCGCTGATCATGGGTAACAACGCGCCCTATCCCCAGTGCCGCCAGTGGGTGGAGACGACGATGGCGAAACTGGTCGCCGACCGCCCGGACTACGTGTTCACCACCACCACCCGGCCCTGGAACATCAAGCCCGGCGACGTGATGCCCGCTACCTACATCGGCATCTGGCAAACGTTGTCGGACAACAACATTCCGATCCTGGGCGTGCGGGACACCCCGTGGCTGGTCAAGGACGGTCAGCCGTTCAACCCCGCCGACTGCCTGGCCAAGGCCACCAAGTCGCATTCCTGCGAACTCAATCGCTCAGACCTGCTCTCCGAGCACAACACCACCCTCGACTTCGTCGGACAGTTCCCGTTGCTCAAGCCGCTCGATTTGTCCGACGCCATCTGCCAGCCCGACAGTTGCCGCGCGGTCGAGGGGAACGTGCTGATCTACCGTGACGCTCATCACTTGACCCCGACCTACATGCGGACCCTGGCTCCCGAACTGGGACGGCAGATCGCCGCGGTCACCGGCTGGTGGTGACGGGCCCGTCGTCAACCCTCCGATCCATGCCCGGCACCGTTAAGGTCGAGTGATGGCTGGGACCGACCGAGGGACCGACACAGCATTCGACGGCGCGGACGAGTCGCCCTCTCTGGCGATGGTGTGGCCTGGGACGCCGTTCCCGCTGGGCGCGTCGTATGACGGTGCGGGCACCAACTTTTCGCTGTTTTCCGAAGTCGCCGACAGCGTCGAGTTGTGCCTGATCGGGCGGGACGGCAGCGAATTCCGAATCGACCTGGACGAAGTCGACAGCTACATCTGGCACTGCTACCTGCCGAACGTCACACCCGGGCAGCGCTACGGATTCCGGGTGCACGGTCCGTTCGATCCGGCTGCCGGTCACCGCTGCGACCCCAGCAAGCTGTTGCTGGACCCGTACGGCAAAGGGTTCGTCGGGGGCTTCACGTTCGATCAGGCCCTGTATTCCTACGATCTGGCGGTCGCGGCCGAGGACCCGTCGGAGACCGGCGTCCCGCCGATGGTCGACTCGTTGGGTCACACCATGACCAGCGTGGTGATCAATCCGTTCTTCGACTGGGCCTCAGATCGCGCGCCGTGTACGCCGTATCACGAGACGATCATCTATGAGGCGCACGTCAAGGGCATGACCCAGACCCATCCGGGTATCCCGCACGAGCTGCGCGGCACCTACGCCGGGCTGGCTCACCCGGTGATCATCGATCATCTGAAGTCGCTCAACGTCACCGCCATCGAATTGATGCCGGTCCACCAGTTCCTGCACGACCACCGACTGGTCGACCTGGGACTGCGAAATTATTGGGGCTACAACACATTCGGGTTTCTCGCCCCGCACTACCAGTACGCGGCAAGCCGCAAGCCCGGCGGCGCGGTCGCCGAATTCAAGTCGATGGTGCGCGCCTTTCACGAGGCGGGCATCGAGGTCATCCTCGACGTGGTCTACAACCACACCGCCGAAGGCAATCACCTCGGCCCCACCATCAACTTCCGGGGCATCGACAACGCGGCCTACTACCGCCTGGTCGACGGCGACCTGCGCCACTACAAGGACTTCACCGGCACCGGGAACAGTCTGAATGTCCGGCATCCGCACACTTTGCAATTGATCATGGATTCGCTGCGGTACTGGGTACTAGAGATGCATGTGGATGGATTTCGCTTCGACCTGGCGGCCACTTTGGCGCGTGAGTTCTACGACGTCGACCGACTGTCGGCGTTTTTCGACCTCGTCCAGCAGGATCCCGTGGTGAGCCAGGTGAAGTTGATCGCCGAGCCGTGGGACGTCGGCGAAGGCGGTTACCAGGTGGGAAATTTCCCAGGTTTGTGGACCGAATGGAACGGGAAGTATCGCGACACTGTGCGCGACTACTGGCGGGGGGAACCCGCGACCCTGGGCGAGTTCGCATCCCGGCTGACCGGTTCGTCTGACCTCTACGAGGCGACGGGTCGCCGCCCCAGCGCCAGCATCAACTTCGTCACCGCCCATGACGGGTTCACCATGCATGATCTGGTGTCCTACAACGAAAAACACAACGCGGCCAACGGGGAGGACAACCGCGACGGCGAAAGCCACAACCGGTCCTGGAACTGCGGGGTGGAGGGTCCCACCGACGACCCGGAGATCACCGCGCTGCGGTGCCGGCAGATGCGCAACTTCTGGACCACGCTGATGGTCAGCCAAGGCACCCCGATGATTTCCCACGGCGACGAGTTCGGGCGCACTCAGTCGGGCAACAACAATGTGTACTGCCAGGACTCCGAGGTGTCCTGGATGGACTGGTCGTTCGTGGACAAGAATCCCGACCAACTGGAGTTCGCGCGCAAGGTGACCGCATTGCGCAAGAGACACCCGGTATTTCGGCGCCGCCGCTTCTTGAAGGGACAGCCGATCCGCAGCGGTACCGGAATCCATGACATCGCCTGGCTGACTCCCGCAGGCCAGGAGATGACAGTGCAGGACTGGGACAACGTCTTCGGCAAGTCGATCGCGGTGTTCCTGGACGGCCAGGCGCTGGCCGAACCCAATCGACGTGGAGAACGGGTGGTCGACGACTCATTCCTGTTGTGCTTCAACGCCTACGACCAAGAGGTGACTTTCGTCATGCCGCGCGGTGACTACGCCCGGGAATGGGTGGTGGAACTGGACACGACCATGCCCACCGGGGCCTCGAATCGGGTCATCCGGGACGGCGAAGAGCTGCCAGTGCCGGGACGCTCGGTATTCGTACTACGTAAGACGTTGTAACACATGGCCATTCCGATTCTGGCAACCTACCGGTTGCAGCTGCGCGGTGCGTCCAGTGGCTTCGCGTTCACCCTCGCCGACGCCGAGAACCTGCTGGATTACCTCGACGACCTCGGGGTGTCACACCTGTACCTGTCCCCCATTCTGACCGCCGCCAGCGGATCCTCGCACGGCTACGACGTCACCGACCCGACGACGGTGTCGCGCGACCTCGGCGGTCCGGAAGGTCTGGCCCGGTTGGCCGCCGCGGCGCGCGAGCGCGGCATGGGGCTGATCGTCGACGTCGTCCCCAACCATGTGGGCATTGACGACCCCCAACAGAACACCTGGTGGTGGGACGTGCTGCGGCATGGCCGGGACTCGCAGTATGCGTCCTATTTCGACATCGACTGGACGCTGGACGATTCGGAGCGAATCGTGTTGCCGCTGTTGGGTTCCGACGATGACGCCGCCGATCTGAGCGTCGACGGGGACCAGCTTCGGTTGGGTGACCTGGCGCTGCCGATCGCACCCGGCACCGGCGACGGCAGCGGACCCGAGGTGCACGATCGACAGCATTACCGCCTGGTCGGTTGGCGGCGCGGAGTGGTCGGGTACCGCCGCTTCTTCTCGATCACCTCCCTGGCCGGCTTGCGTCAGGAGGATCGGTCGGTCTTCGACGCCAGCCACGCCGAGGTGGCCCGCTGGTTCAGTGACGGGATCGTCGACGGGGTGCGGATTGACCATCCTGACGGATTGGCCGATCCCGCAGGTTATTTGGGCTGGTTGCGCGAGTTGCTCGGTCCCGAGGCGTGGATCGTGATCGAGAAGATCCTCGGCGTCGACGAGGCGCTGGAGCCCACGCTGCCGGTCGCCGGCACCACCGGCTACGACGTGCTGCGCGAGGTGGGCGGGTTGTTCGTCGACCCCACCGGGGCGCCGGCGCTGACCGAGCTCGTCGACTCCGCCGGGCTGCGTTACGACGACATGCCGCGGTTGCTGGCCGATCTGAAGATCCGCGCCGCGACCGACACCTTGGCCAGTGAACTGGCCCGCCTGCGCCGCAGTATCGTGGCAGCCGCGGGCGCGGATGACCCGCTGTTGCCCGAGGCCGTCGCCGCTCTGCTGACCCACATCGACGTCTACCGTTGCGACTACCGCGGCCTGGCCGCGCTCCTGCCGGCGGCGCTGGCCGAAACTCAGTCTGAGCGACCAGAATTGGGACCGGCGCTGCAGGTGCTGGCCGCTGCGCTGGCGCACGGCGGGGAGGCCGCCACCCGACTGCAGCAACTGTGTGGCGCGGTCACCGCCAAAGCTGTCGAAGACTGCCTGTTCTACCGTGACGCCCGGCTGGTGTCACTGAACGAAGTCGGTGGCGAGCCGCACCGGTTCGGCGTCGGGGCCGCCGAGTTCCACCAGAGCGCCGCCACCCGCGCGCGGTTGTGGCCGCGGGCCATGACCACGCTGACCACCCACGACACCAAACGCGGCGAAGACGTCCGCGCCCGCATCGGTGTGCTGTCTCAGGTGCCCTCGTTGTGGTCGGAATTCGTCGCGCGGTGGGAAGTGCAGACGCCCTCCCCCGATCCGGCGACCGGACAGTTCTTGTGGCAGAACATCTTCGGCGTCTGGCCGGTAACCGGCGAGGTGACCGGCCGGCTACGTGAACGGCTGCACGGGTATGCCGAGAAAGCCATCCGGGAAGCCGCCTGGCACACCACCTGGAACGATCCGAACACCGAATTCGAAGACGCCGTGCATGGTTGGCTGGACTCGGTTCTGGACGGTCCGGTCGCCGGTGAGCTCACCAAGCTTGTCGCGCAATTGAATCCGCACGCCGCCAGCGATGCGCTGGGCCAGAAGCTGCTGGCGTTGACGGTGCCCGGAATCCCCGACGTCTACCAGGGCACCGAGTTGTGGGACGACAGCCTCGTCGACCCCGACAACCGCCGCGAGGTCGACTATGCGAGTCGTCGTGCGGCGCTGCAAGAGCTGCAGCACCCCAAGATTCGGATTGTTGCCGCCGCGCTGCGGCTGCGGCGAGCCCGTCCGGACACCTTCCTGCACGGCGAGTATCGTCCCGTGCTCGCCGAGGGCGACGCGAGGGATCACATCGTGGCGTTCAGCCGCGGTGGTGATGTGGTGGTCGCGGTCACGCGCTGGACGGTGCGGCTCAAGGACTCCGGGTGGGGCAACACGGTGGTGCCGTTGCCCGAAGGTTCCTGGACCGACACTCTCACCGGCGCCATGTCGAGCGGACCTGTGTCGGCGGTGGAGTTGTTCGCCGAGCTCCCCGTCGTCCTGTTGGAGCGCAACGATGCCTGAATTCCGGGTGTGGGCGCCCAAACCCGAGCGGGTGCGCCTGGACGTCGACGGCTCGGTGCACGACATGACCCGGACGGACGACGGCTGGTGGCACACCGGCGTCGAGGCGCCGGGCGACGTCCGGTACGGCTTCCTGCTCGACGACGATCCCACCGTGCTGCCCGACCCGCGCTCGGCGCGCCAGCCCGACGGGGTGCACGAGCGCTCCCAGTTGTGGGACCCGGCCAGCGCCGCGTGGACCGACGGCGAGTGGGCCGGCCGATCCGTCGAGGGCGCGGTGATCTACGAGCTGCACGTGGGCACGTTCACCCCGGCCGGCACGTTCGACGCTGCCGTCGAAAAGCTGGACTACCTGGTCGATCTCGGCGTCGACTTCGTGGAGTTGATGCCGGTGAACTCCTTCGCCGGCACGCACGGCTGGGGCTACGACGGCGTGTTGTGGTACAGCGTGCACGAGCCCTACGGTGGGCCCGACGGCCTGGTCCGGTTCGTCGACGCCTGCCACGCAAGGGGTTTGGCGGTGTTGATCGACGCGGTGTTCAACCACCTCGGCCCGTCGGGTAACTACCTGCCTCGCTTCGGACCGTATCTGTCGTCGGCCAGCAACCCGTGGGGCGAGGGCATCAACATCGCCGACGCCGACTCCGACGAGGTGCGCCGCTACATCATCGGGTGCGCGCTGCGCTGGATGCGCGACTTCCACGCCGACGGGCTGCGACTGGATGCCGTACACGCGCTGGTGGACACCACCGCCTTCCACATTCTGGAGGAGATGGCCACCGAAACCGACTGGCTGTCCAGGCAGGTGGGTCGCCCGCTGGCGCTGATCGCCGAGAGCGACCTCAACGACCCGCGCCTGATCACCTCCCGCGATGAGCACGGTTACGGCATCACCGCGCAGTGGGCCGACGACATCCATCACGCCGTCCACACCGCGGTGTCCGGCGAACGGCAGGGCTACTACGCCGATTTCGGGTCGCTGGCCACGCTGGCGCAGACGTTGCGGCACGGGTTCTTCCACGCCGGCACGTACTCATCGTTCCGGCGGCGCCGGCACGGCAGACCGCTGGACACCGCCCGGGTACCGGCGACGCGGTTGCTGGCCTACACCTGCACCCACGACCAGGTGGGTAACCGCGCGCTGGGCGACCGTCCGTCGCAAAACCTCACTCCCGGCCAACTCGCCGTCAAAGCCGCACTAGTGCTCGGATCACCGTATACGCCAATGCTTTTCATGGGTGAAGAATGGGGCGCGTCGACTCCGTTCCAATTCTTCAGTTCCCATCCCGAACCCGACCTGGCGCAGGCCACCCGGGACGGGCGCAAGGCGGAGTTCGCCGAACACGGTTGGGATGCCGACGAGATCCCCGATCCGCAGGATCCGCACACCTTCACCCGGTCCAAGCTGGACTGGGCGGAGACGGGTGACGGCGACCATGCCCGGGTTCTGCAGTGGTACCGGGACCTGATCGCCCTGCGGCACAACGAACCCGATCTGGCCGATGCGTGGCTGGACAACCTCGTCACCGAGTACGACGAGGAACAGCGCTGGATCCTGCTGCGCCGCAACCACTTGGCGATCGTCTGCAACCTGGGCACTGAGCCGGTGAGCGTGCCGGTATCCGGCGAGGTGGTGCTGGCCTGGGACGATCCGGATGTCGGCTCTGATGCCACGGTGGTGCCCGGCCATTCGGTGGCGATACTGCGCTGTGGGTGAGTGAGTCGCGGCGTCGTTCACCCCCGTTGAGAATCTGCAGGCAAAGCGCGAGAGGCAAGGCCGGGGCAATGACGAAGAGGCATCCGAAGGCCCGTCCGGTCGCGCTCACCAACGCGGCGCTGCGCCTCGGCGTCAAAGTCGTACCGGCGATACCCGAACGGCTCAAGCTGCTCCTGGCCGGCGGCACGAGGATCACCGTGGACGGCAACACCCTGGACGCCACCGCTCAGCTGATGTTGGCCGCGCAGCGACGCACCGGCACCGGCGGTCTCGGAGCATCCGGCGACGTCGACACCGCCCGCGCGCTGATGCGCAACTCCCACGTGGCGATGAAGGCCCGAATACCGCTTCCCGCAACGGACTTGACCATATCCGGCCCGGAAGGACCACTCCGGGCGAGACATTACCGAGCGGCCGCGAACGCGCCGCTGCTCGTCTTCTTCCACGGTGGCGGCTTCGTGGTGGGCGACATCGAATCCCACGACGGGCTGTGCCGCCAGATCTGCCGGGACGCGAAAGTCCACGTCCTGTCGGTGGACTACCGGCGGGCACCCGAGCACAAGGCACCCGCCGCAATTGAGGACTGTCTGGCGGCCTACCAATGGGCACTCGCACACGCCGCCGAACTGGACGCCGACAGCCACCGGATCGCCGTCGGCGGAGACAGCGCCGGAGCCAGTCTGGCAGCACTCGTCACCCAGCGCAGCCGCGACGAAAACCTGACACCGCCGGCCCTGCAGGTGCTGCTCTACCCGGTGGTCGACCTGTCCACCCAGACCCGCTCTCGCGCATTGTTCGCCGAAGGGTTCTTCCTCTCCAAGGCCGAGATGGACTGGTTCTCCGAGCTGTACCTGGACGGCACCGAGCTCACGGCCGACGATCCGCGCGTGTCACCACTCAAAGCCGACTTGTCCGGTCTGGCACCGGCATTGGTGCGCACCGCGGGATTCGATCCGCTACGCGACGAGGGAAACGAGTACGCCGCGGCCCTGTGCGCAGCCGGCGTCGAGGTGGACCACCGGCAGTTCGACACGCTTCCGCACGGCTTTGCCAGCATCGCTCCCCTCGGGGGCGACAGCGCCGACGCCATCGCGGAGACCATTGCTGCCATCGCGGCTCACCTGCACGTCCCGTAGTCCCGAATGATCCGCCGGCGAACGTTTTTCAGGTGGTGGACCAGGTCGTAGCCGTCGTCCAGCACCAGCCAGTGATGCGCGACGCCGAACACCGCGGTGCTGATGTCGTCGACGGCGGCATCGACGTCGACGTCGAAACGCACCGATCCGTCCTCGATGCCCTTGCGCAAACCGGCTTCCACCTTGCGCCTGCCTTCCAGCAGTTGTCCGACCGAGCGCGCCCGCAACGCCGACGTCGTCTTGACCGCTTCGAATGCCGCCACAAACATCGCGCGCAGAAACTGCGGATCCGAGTCGGCCAGCTGCCGGATCCGGTCGAAATGCGCCAGCGCCTGCGCCAACCCGCTCGCCTCCGGATCCAGATCCGGACTCAGCTGCGCCATGTATTCCCGCATGAACACCGCATCGAGCACCGCGTCCTTACTGCCGTACCTGGCGTGCACCATCGCCCGGCTGTACCCGGCGCGCAAGCCGATCTCGGCGGCTGTCGTTGCTTCCCAGCCCTTTTCGACGATCAACTCGGCAGCGGCGCGCGCCATCCTGCGGTTAGAGGTCTCGACCCGTTCCGGTTGCGAGAGCCCACGCGTCGGAGAAGGCACGGTTGCATATTAGACCGTCCGCAACTAGGTTAGTTGCGCATTGTCAAATAAGTTTGTCGACAGAACTCCGTGGCTTTGGAGGTGTTCGGATGAGCGCGCCCGCCCGCACCGCCCGCCAAGTGGTCGAGCTGTACAACCTCGTGGTCTGGAATCGACGCGACTTCGCCCTGGCCGAAGAATTGATGGGCGACAATGTGATTCGGCATGACGTGGGCGATGCGGTCACCCTTACCCATCAGCAGGCCGTCGATCGGATCGTCGAGCACTGGGCGATGTTCGAGACCATCCGGTTCGACCTGAACCTGGTGGTCGCGGGTGACGACGGTGAGCACGTCGCCGTCGTCTACCAGTCCCCCATGAAGCTCAAGGACGGCACTGAGGTAGACATCGGAAGTATGGAGATCTTCCGGGTTGTCGACGGCCGCATCACCGAGGTGTGGAACTGCGGCTACAAGCAAGGGATTTGGGCATGACCGACCGGGTGCTGGACGAACTGGGCTACTACCTGCTGGCCGGCGCCGGAGGTGAAGGCCCGGCGACGCTGATGGACGAGGCCCGCCGCGGCGAGGAACTGGGTTTCGGCACCGGGTTCATCTCCGAACGCTGGAACGTCAAGGAGGCGTCGTCGCTGACGGGCGCGGCGCTGGCCGTCACCAATCGGATGCAGATCGCCACGGCGGCAACCAATCACAACACACGTCACCCGCTCATCACGGGGTCTTGGGCCACCACCATGCATCGCCTCTCCGGGGGCCGCTTCACTCTCGGTCTGGGGCGCGGAATCGCGGCTATGTACAAGGCATTCGGCGTGCCGTCGGTGACGACCGCCCAGATGGAGGACTTCGCGCAGGTGATGCGCAAACTCTGGCACGGTGAGCTCGTCTTCAACCACGACGGCCCCATCGGCAAGTACCCGGTGCTGTTCCTGGATCCCGACTTCGACGAGGACATCCGGCTGGCGATCGTGGCGTTCGGTCCGCAGACCCTCGCGCTGGGCGGCCGCGAGTTCGACGACGTCATCCTGCACACCTATTTCACCCCGGAGACGTTGCAGCGCGCGGTCAAGACGGTCAAGGACGCGGCCGAGCAGGCCGGCCGCGATCCGGCCACCGTGCGGGTGTGGTCGTGCTTCGCCACCGTCGGCGATCACCTGCCCGAGGAGTTGCGATTGAAGAAGACCGTCGCTCGCCTGGCCACCTACCTGCAGGGTTACGGCGAGTTGCTGGTCGACACCAACGGCTGGGATCGCGCTGTGCTGCAACGCTTTCGCGACGACAAGGTAGTGCAGTCCATCCCCGGCGGCATCGACCACAAGGCCAGCGCGGAGCAGATCGAGCACATCGCCACGCTGATCCCCGACGAATGGCTCGAGCCGTCGGCGACGGGAACGGCCCAGCAGTGCGTCGACCGGGTGCGCAAGGAGTTCGACTACGGCGCCGACGCGGTCATCATGCACGGCGCGACGCCGGACGAGTTGGAGCCGATCGTCGCGGCCTACCGCGCCACCGTGGACTGACGACCCGAGAGGATCCGCCAAGGATCCACCACGCGCTGACTCACACGCTGGCTCTCCCGGTGCCGTGGACCGCGTCGGCGATGGCGTCCGCCAGCGGCTCGATGTCGTCGCTGCACAACTCCGCAATCGTGACCCGCATCCCGGGCGGCGCCTCGATCCGGAACCGCGTCCCTGCCGAGGCGGCCCAGCCCGCATTGAGCAGACGGGTGATCGCGACGGTCTCGTCGGGCACCGGGACCCAGACGTTGAGTCCCGACCGCCCGTGTGCGGCGACTCCACGCTCGGCCAGGGCATCGCACAGCGCGTTGCGGTTGTTGGCGTACCGATCCCCGGCCGCGACGATCAGGTCGGTGACCTCCTCGTCGGACCACATGCGCACGGCGAGGTCCTGCAGCAGATGACTCACCCACCCGGGCCCCAGCCGCAGCCGCCCGTGCACCCGTTCGACGGTGCGGCGATCTCCCGCGAGGACGGCCAGCCGCAGGTCAGGGCCGTACGCCTTCGACACCGACCGCACGAAGGCCCACCGGCGCGTCGCCCCGGCCAGCGGGTGCAGCGCAGCACCGGAGATCCCGGCGCAATGGTCGTCCTCGACGACGAGGACATCGCTGGTCTTGCCGGCGAGCAGACGACGCAGGGCGCCCGCGCGCTCCTTGGACAGTGCGGCGCCGGTCGGGTTCTGCGCGCGGGTGGTGACGATGACCGCCTGTACCCCCCGGCGCAGCGCCCGTGCCATGCTCAACACCAACGGCCCCTCGTCGTCGACCTGGACCGGTTCGGCGGAAAACCCAAGGGCCGCAATGAGATCAAGCAGATTCGCCCAGCCCGGATCCTCGACGGCGACCCGGTCCCCCGGACGCAGATGCGCGGTCAGCGCGCGCTCGATGCCGTCCAGCGCGCCGCTGGTCACCGCGAGGTGATCGGCAGCGATCCCGTCGGCGGCCAGGTCAGCGCGGGCGTGATCGACCAACGCCGGCGACATCGCCGGCGTCCCGTACAGCACCGGCGCACCCGGCGATGGAGCCAGACCGAGGGCGGTGATCGGCAACAGCTTGGGGTCGGGGTTGCCGCTGGACAGGTCGCGGACGCCGTCGGGCACCTCGATACCCAGCAGCGAACGGGTGGTGGTCGCCGGCCGGCTACGCACCCGGGTGCCACGCCGCCCCGCGGTTTCGATCGCGCCACGATCGCGCAGCAGCCGGTACGCGGCGGCGACAGTGTTGGCGTTGACGCCCAGTTGAGTGGCCACGTCGCGGATGGACGGCAGCGCTTCACCGGGCTCGAAGGCGCCTCGGGAGATGCCTTCTTCGACGCTGGCGGCAATGGAGTCCGCGCCGGTTCCGGAAATGATGTATTGTTCTGGCACGTTCTATACTATGTACTAGTACAAACTATAAGGCAAGTAGATGTCGACCGAATACCAGCCCACCCCGCACACGACCCCCACCCGGTATCGGGAACGCGCCCGCTACGAGCGCGAGACGGTGCATCGCATTCTGGACGAAGCGCTGATCTGCCACCTGGGACATGTCCGCGAGGGGCGCCCGGTGGTGCTACCGACGACACACGCGCGCGTTGGCGAGACGCTGTACCTGCACGGGTCGTCCGGGGCCGGTCCGATGCTGGCCGCGCGGCTGTCGGGGTTGCGCATCTGCGTCACGGTCACCTTGGTCGACGGACTGGTGCTGGCCCGTTCGGCGATGCACCACTCGCTGAACTACCGTTCGGTGGTCGCGATGGGCACCGCGCGTCTCATCGACGACCCACAGGAAAAGTCGCGGGCGCTGAATGCGCTGCTCGACCACATTCGGACCGGGCGCGCCGCCGACTGCCGGCCGCCGAACGCACGTGAGCTGGCCGCCACCGCGGTGCTCGCCCTGGACCTCACCGAAGTCTCGGCCAAGGTGCGCGAGGGCGGCGTGGCCGACGACCCGGAGGATCTGACTCTTCCGCACTGGGCCGGGGTGGTGCCGTTGCGGTTGACGGCAGCCAGACCGGTACCGGATGTGGACCTCGACCCCGCCACCGAACTGCCGTCGTATCTGCAGGGCTAACCGCTCAGGCCACCGTCAGCTGCGCGGCCGCGCCGCCGATCTTCGTTTCGTCGTCGCCAATCATGGTGCGCAGCAACGTTTCCTGTTCCCGCGTACCGCGTTGCGCTGCGCGGTCGAGGCCGCCGGGACGGGTCAGGTCGACCACGCTGCGGACAATGTTGACCGGGAAACGCAGCAAGGGGAACCACGGCGGCATGTAGGTCGGCAAGCCCAGGGAACGCATGGCGCGCGGACCCAGGAACCCGCTCGTCACCGAAATGTGCTGCGCCCAGGCCAGACGTCGGCGCAACCGCGGCAAGGTGCGATAGTGCCAGGCCAGCGGGTCGTCGACCATGGGGACCGCCAGCTGTCTGGTGGACTCGTCGGGAATGGCGAGCGCCGTCAGGGTGTGGTAGAGCACCCGGATCCCGTCGCGGAAGCTACGGGGCAACCATTCGTCCTCCACGCCGATCAGCCAGCCCACGTAGCGGGTCAGGTGGGCGATGGCGTCGAGATCGCCCGGTGTCTGCACGATGCCCATGCCGATGGCGCCGACCGCCGGGGCGATCAGGGCGCCGACGAGGGTGGCGGCCATGTCCGTCTGGTTGACCGGCAGGCCCCATTCGTCTGCTCGCCAGTCCGGCATGGCTGCGACGTGCCGGCGCACGAAGGCATGGATCAGCCGGACCCGAAGTGTCGACTGATAGCCGATGCCACGCGGGGTCAGGCCGCCATCATCGATGACATCCATCGCCCACTGCATCGTCTCGGCGAACCGCTTATTCGAGCCCTTCTCGAGCGCACCGGTGCGCAGCAGGGTCTTGTTGAACCCGGAGAACTGATATCCACCGAGCAGCGACACGTCGCGCGCGATGTACATGCCGTCGGCCCCGCCCCTGCGCAGCGCCCGCTGGCCCCGGCGCAGCACGTCCCAATCGACCCACGCGGGCGGCGACTCGACCTGAACGAAGAAGTCGCGCAACGGTTGTGGCGCGTCCGGCATGCTGTCGATACCGTCGGCAAGCGCCTGATCGAACAACGCCCGGGCGTGTGTCGCGCTGGTCGACGACATCCACTCGACGAGCTGGTCCATCGGCGCGTCGCCAACCGTCAGGCGCTCGCCGAGCCGCTGCCATTGCCGCGGCGAAGGTCCGCGCACGCCCAGCATCATCGCCATCAGCCGCACGCCCGCGGGGACGGGACGGGGCCGGTCGGGATGGCGAGTGGGAATCCGCGACGTCATCTCGTCCTCCTGACCCCGGGCGCTTTGGATAACGGCTGTGATCCGAATCTAAAGCGCGAGTAAGGTGCTGTCAATGAAACGCGCGGAGGTGGTACGCGACTACGGCGGGATCAGCGCGGACGACCGCCGCGCCGAGCGGCGCCGCAAGTTGATCGCCGCCGGTCGCACGATCTGGGGCGAGTCGGGAGTCACCGAGGTGACCGTGCGCGGCGTGTGCACCGCTGCCGGGCTCATCCCCCGCTATTTCTACGAGCAGTTCCCCAACCGCGAAGCGCTGCTGTTCGCGGTGTCCGACGACGTTCGCGACCAACTGCTCGCGGCCCTGGTGCACGCCGGGGTCGGTGATCCCGGGACGCTGACGGACAAACTCAGGTCCGCGCTCAAGGCTTTCCTGGACATCATCGCCGCCGACCCGTACATCCACCGCATCGCCACCGACGACGTGAGTACCGTCGCCGGGCTGGCCCGGCACCGCACCAGCATCCTCGGGATGATCACCGATTCCGTCATCGAGCAGAGTCCGCAGGTTCTCGACGCGCCCCCGGCCGATCCCGCCGGATTGCGCCGGGGGGCTCAGTTCATCGTCGGCGGTGTGAATCAGATCATCGAAGCGTGGCTGCAGGACCCGGTGGAGAGCCCCGACGAACTCGCCGCGGCATGCGCCGACCTGTGCGTGGCCGTCGTCCGCTCGTCCGAGTAGCGGGGCGCAAGTAGTGGGGCGCAAGTAAGTGGGCGCGAGCAGACGCAAAAGCCCCCTATTTCGGCACGAAATGGGGGCTTTTGCGTCTGCTCGCCACACCCCACTAGAGCAGCAGGTAGCGGTAGGCCGGCGAACCCGGCTGCAGGGTTTCCACGTGCATGTCGGTGGCCCGCATCCGAGCCAGCAACCCGTCCAGGTCCGCCGCGGATCCCAATTGGATCCCGACGAGCGCCTCCCCCGTCTCGCGGTTGTTGCGCTTGACGTATTCGAACAAGGTGATGTCGTCACCGGCGCCCAGCACCTCGTCGAGGAACCGCCGCAGCGCACCCGGCTCCTGCGGGAAGTCGACCAGGAAATAGTGCTTGAGGCCCAGGTGGACCAGCGACCGCTCCAGCACCTCGCCGTACCGGGAAACGTCATTGTTGCCGCCGGAGATCAGACACACCACGGTGGAGCCGGGTTCGACGTCGGCTTCCAGCAGGCCAGCCACCGACAGCGCGCCGGCGGGTTCGGCGATGATGCCCTCGTTCTGGTACAGGTCGAGCATCGCGGTGCACACCGCGCCCTCGTCCACGGTCGTGATCGACACCATGTCCCCCGCTGCCGACAGGGCCGCATACGGCAACGCCCCCGCCCGCGCCACCGCCGCGCCGTCCACGAACTGGTCGACGTGATCCAGGGTGACCGGCTCGCCGGCAGCCAGCGCAGCCATCATCGCGGCCGCGCCCGCGGGCTCGATCCCCAGCACCGCGGTGTTGGTGGTCCGTTCGGCCAGATAGGTGGTGATACCGGCGATGCATCCGCCTCCGCCCACGGGCACCACCACCAGGTCGGGTTCGACGTCGAGCGCGTCCAAAATCTCGACGGCGATGGTGCCCTGACCGGCCATGGTGCGCAGGTCGTCGTACGGCGGCACCAGCGTGGCGCCGGTGCGGGCGACGTCGTCGCGGGCGGCTTCGGCGGCCCGATCATAGGTGGATCCACCGACGATCAAGTCGATGAAACCGCCGCCGTGGTAGACGATCCGGTCGCGCTTCTGCCTGGGGGTCTTCGCCGGCACGTAGACGCGGCCGTGCACCCCCAACGCCCGGCACGCGAACGCGAAGCCCTGCGCGTGATTACCGGCCGACGAGCACACCACCCCCGCCGCCAGCTCCTCGTCGGAGAGCTGCACCAGCAGGTTGTAGGCACCCCGCAGCTTGTAGGAGCGCACGACCTGTAGGTCTTCGCGCTTGAGGTAGACCGCCGCGCCGGTAATGTCCGACAACCGGTCGCTGTACTGCAGCGGCGTAGGCGTAACCACCGCAGCAATCCGCTTGGCCGCCCCGTCGATGTCAGCCGCGCACAGCGGCAGATCGCGCGGGTTCTGGCTCAGTTCGGCGGACACCGGTCAATGGTGCCATGCCGAGGCAACGCCAGCTCAGCTCACCGGGGTCAGCACGAACACCGGGATTTGCCGGTCGGTCTTGGTCTGATACTCGGCGTAATCGGGCCAGGCCTCGACGGCCCGCTCCCACCAAGTGGCCTTCTCGTCGCCGAACACCTCGCGCGCGTCGTAGTCGCGGGTGACCGCGCCGTCTTGCAGTTCGACCCGGGGGTTCTTGGCGATGTTGTAGTACCAGACCGGGTTCTTCGGAGCGCCGCCGAGCGAGGCGACGACGGCGTATTCGCCGTCGTGCTCGACGCGCATCAACGGCGTCTTGCGAAGTTTGCCGGTCTTGGCGCCTACGGTGGTCAGGACGATGATGGGCTTGCCCTTCATGTCCGCGGCATCGGCCCCGCCGGATTCCACGTACTTATCGGCTTGTTCGCGGGACCAATCCCACGGGCTGGGTGCGTATTCACCGGAAAGTGGCATGGCACCAACTCTAGGCCCGCTGGGTACCTGCGTGGCCGACCACGGTCCGGGCCAGTTCCGCGATGCAATTGACCCGCCGGGTGGCGGTGGCGATCTCGTCGGCGAACTCCTGGCGACGTTTGGCGAGATCGGCCTGGTCAGCGCCTTCAACCAGCTCGCGGTGCCGAGCCAGTCGCAGCGCGGTCTTGAACAGCTCCATCGATCGTGACTCGGCGTTGGCGATCCGGCGTTGCAGCTCCCACTGCTTGCCCACCTCGAGGCATTCGGTCAGGAACGCCTCCTCGTCCAGCGCCTCGTCTTCCAGGGCGGCCAGCCGATTGGCGACGATGTGGTAGGCGTCCAGGAACGGCCGCAGCACCAAATGCGCAAGCAACAGATCAGCGGACTCCAACAACCCCCGCACCTCGGCCGCGCTGACGCTCTTGGTGGTGTCCTCGACCGGACCGATCAACCGAACTTCGTCGGCCAGTTCCTTCTCGAACTGCGCCCGCGCCGAGAACAGGAACTCGAACTTCAGCAACTCGCGCAGCTGCAGCGCCTCGTCGCGCACCGCAGCGGGTGACACGTCAGCTCCGCCTTCGGAGGCCGCCAGCAACGCCAGCTCGGCGATGGCGCGGTCGACCAGGATGTGGATCGCGGTGTTGCGGTAGAACGCCGCGACCAGGTGCTGGTCGGCGCCGATCCCCCACACCGCCTCGGTGCCGGCGTCGTACACGCTGACCACCCCGGAGGCCACCATCTGATGCAGCGTCCACCGGATCGTCGACTTGTTCGTCAGGTCGGCGGCCCCGGCCACCGCCCAGTCGCGGGCGGCGATGTAGCTGGCCAACGGTCGCACCGTGGCCAGCACCTCGCTGATGGACAGCGAACGGTCGGCGCCCAGCAGCGCCAGGCTCACCACCGCGGTCGGCGTGACCGGGGTGGCGCGGTTGATCCGGTGCTCGACGTCCAGCGCGATGCGTTCGACGACGGTGCCGGTTCCCGACGGGTCCGCCCGCAGTTCCTCGAGACGCTTGCGCAACGGCAGCGGCTCGCCGAAGTCGAGGTAGGCGCGGCCCAGTCGTTCACCCTGCTGTCGGGACAGCCGGACCAGGAACCGGAAGTCCTCGGGCCGTTTGGTGGCGCCGTAGGCTTCGGTGGTCATCGCCTCCACCTCGTGCAGCTGGTCGTACACGATCGAGGTCGGCACCAAATACACCTCGGAGTCGTGGACTCCGTCCACGCCGGCACCCCCTCCCGGACCGTCGATTTCGTCGACGGCATCGGTCAGATAGCGCAGGATGCCGAACACCGGGGGGCGCAACTTGCCGGTCCGGGTGCGTCCGCCCTCGATCGACCAGGTGAGGTTGGTGTGGTTCTGCACCAGCTGCGCGGTGTAGGCGCGCAGCACGAACCGGTAGACCGGAATGTCTTTGGTCTGGCGGCGGATGAAGATCGTGCCGGTGCGCTTGGCGAAGCCACCCATCGGGAAGAAGTTCAGGTTGGCCCCGCCGAAGGTGAACGCCGACGACAGCCGGTTGGCCGCGATCTCCTCGGGCAGCAACATGCCGTCCAGGTAGGACCGGTGGGAGAACGCGAACGCCAGCGTGGCCTTGCGGTCCAGCGCGCGCAGCTGCGCGATCTGGTCCTCGTCGACCAGCACGTCATACGCCCGCATCAGCCACCGACTGAACCCGCGCCACGCCTGCACCGCCCGCTCGTCCAGCGAGGCCGCCACTTCCCGCAGATAGCCGGCGGCCTCCACCCGCACGCTCTCGGGATCCCGGCCGAGTTCACCGGCCAGCGCGTCCAGGCGCTCACCGAACCACTGCGCGTCCAGCAACTGGGTGACCGCGTCCGGATCCGTCGCCAACGGGGTGGTGGATTCGTCGACGATTCCGGTGCGCTGCAACAGCTTTCGCACCCCGCTGCGACCGACCTCCCGTGCAGTCACCGCTACTCCCCCTCCGCTCAGGCCGGCTGCGCGGACGCAGCCGCGGGTTCGTGAACGTCGGCTCCCGGCTCGCTGGCGTACAGCTCCTCGATCTCGGCGCCGTACTTGGCGTGGATAGGCTTGCGCTTGAGCTTCATCGTCAGCGTGATCTCGTCACCCCCGGGTTCCCACAGGGTGGGCAGGATGCGGAATCGCTTGACCTGCTCCACCCGTGACAGTTTCTCGTTTCCCGCGGCGACGCCCGCAGCGATCTGCGCGATTACTTCCGCGTCGGACGCGAGTGCCTCCGGTGACGGGTCGAGGCCGCGTTGGGCGGCATACGGGCCCACCGAGTCGGCGTCGAACACCAGCAGCGCGGTGTTGTAGGGCCGGCCGTCACCGATCGCGATCATCACCCCCACCATCGGGCAGGCGGCCACGATGGTGTTCTCGATGTTGGCCGGCGACATGTTCTTTCCGGCCGCGTTGATGATGAGTTCCTTCTTACGATCCACCACCCGCAGGTAGCCGTCGTCGTCGATTTCGAAGATGTCGCCGGTGTGCAGCCACCCGTCGGAGTCGATCGCTTCGGCGGTCTTGGCGGGTTCCTTGCGGTAGCCCTTCATCACCAGCGGCCCACGGACCAGGTACTCGCCGTCGTCGGCGATCCTGCCTTCCAGGCCGGGAAACAGTTTGCCGACGGTGCCCAGGCGTGCGTCGCGAGGGTGGCTTGCGGTGGCGGCGCAGCTGAGCTCGGACATCCCCCAGAGCTCGGCGATCGGGATGCCGATGCCGGTGAAGAAGGCCAGCGTCTCCTTCGGGATGGGGGCCGCGCCGGAGACGGCCCAGCGCAACTCGCCGAAGCCCAGCTTCTCGCGGAGCTTCGACAGCACCAGTTCGTCGGCCTGGTCCCACTCGGCCGCGTCGTCCTCCGACATCGGCTCACCGGCCAGCAGCTTTTGCGCACGTTTGTCCGCCACCGACATGGCCCACTGCAGCGCCGCCCGCTTCGTCTCGTCGGACTCGTTGGCGACGGTGAATTCGATTCCCGCCTTGAGCTTTTCCCACACCCGGGGCACCGCGCCCCAGACGGTCGGCCGGGCGTCGGGCAGTGCCCCGACGATTGCTCGCGGGTCGGAGACCGTCGTGATCTGCGTTCCGAAGATCTCCTGGGAGTACAGGCAGCACATCCGGTCGGCGATGTGCGCCGTGGGCAGGAACGACGTGCCCCGGTCTCCGAACTCGACGCCCAGCACGTCGTCCAGACCGTACCCCTCGAACAGCAGGTTGGAGTGGGTCATCTCCACACCCTTGGGGTTCCCGGTGGTGCCCGACGTGTAAATGAGGGTGACGATGTCGTCGGGTTGCACTGCGCGCCAGGTCGATTCGAAGTCGAAGTCTTCGGCAGCGGCTTGGTACAGGTCGTCGATCGAGAGGGTGCCCTCGGGGTGGCCGTCGATGCAGATGATGTGCTCGATCGGGGCGCCGCTGGCTCGGATCCGGTCGACGTATTGTTCCTCGCAGATCACCACCTTGGTGCCGGCGTTGTCGAACACGTAGGTCAGCTGTTCGGCGGGCAGGGTGTTGTACACCGAAAACGACGTGGCGCCAACGTGTTGCGCGCCGACTTCGAGCGGGTAGAACTCCACCCGGTTGGCCATCATCAGCGACACGGTGTCGCCGCGCTTGGTGCCGAGACCGGACAGGCCGGCCGCCACCTTGCGGACCTGGTCTGCGTACTCACGCCAGGTCACTGTCTGGGCGTTGCCCGGGGTGCGCAGGGCCACCGCGTCGGGATCGATCGCCGCGGTGCGCTGAAACGCCTCGCACAGGGTGGCCGGTCGCTCGGATGGGGTCGTCACACGGGTAACCCTACGTCCTTCGTCCGCGCGCGCCGAGAGTGAATATCACGACGCAACACGCCGATTGATCGTCGTTGAATTCACTTTCGGCAGGCAGGCCCGTAGTAGGTGCACGACGACGAGCAAGAACGCACACGTGCCGACGGTCGTACCCCTGACAGCGGACGACCCCCTCGTCGGGTTCGTCCTGGTCGACGACATTGTGCAGCTCTACCACGATGAACTCACTGAATTGCTCGGCACACTATCTGCGCCGACAATGCAGGAAATCAGCAAAGCGCTTCGCATCGCACTGCCTTGAGCGCATCCATGCAATCTCGCCACTCGTTTCTGAGCGAAAGCGCTGAGCGTACGTCAGCCGCGTCGCGACCGTCACGCTGGCGTTGCGTTCGAACGCGAGCGCGGCACTGGCGTGACGTTCGGCGCAGCTCGGAATGGATGCGCCGCCGGCCTAACTCCCCAAACACCCCGGGCCGAGTAGTTCCTTGAGATCCCCCATCAGCGCCGGCGACGGCGTCACCCGCAGCGCCTGATCGAGCTCCAGCGTGGTGATCCGGTCACCGCTGATCAGCCGCAGATGAACCTGCGCGGTGCCAGGGTGCCGGGCCAGCACCTGCTTGAGGGCGGTGACCTTGTCGATGGTGCACTGCCGGGTCGGCAGGCTGACCGCCAGCGGCCGGTTGGGCTGAGCGTTGGTGAAGTCGGGCACCACCAGTTCGTTGGCGATCAAGCTGATGCGGTCGTCGCGAATAGCCACTTTGCCGCTGACCAGCACCACCGCGTCGTCGGCGATGTCGGCGCCGAAGGTGGAGTAGGTGTGCGGGAAGAACATCACCTCGATACCGCCGGTGAGGTCCTCCAATTGCGCTGACGCCCAAGGCATCCCGTTCTTGTTGACCCGACGGTTCACCGACGCCAGAATGCCGCCGACGCGCACTTGCGCATCGTTGGGCACATCCCCGTCGAGGATCGCCGGGATCTGCGTATCGACCTGCCCCGCCAACAGGTGGGCCACTCCGTTGAGCGGATGACCGGACACATACAGGCCCAGCATCTCCCGCTCCAACGCGAGCTTGTGCTTGTCCTCCCACTCGTCCTCGGGCACCCGGATGGTGAACACCGATTCGACCCCGGAGTCGCTGCCGCCGAACAGGTCGAACTGCCCCATCGCCTCGGCCTTCTTGGTGCCCAGCACGCTGTCGACGGCATCGGTGTGCACCAGGAACAGACCCTTGCGAGCGTGCCCCAGGGAGTCGAACGCCCCGGCCTTGACCAACGACTCGGTGACTTTCTTGTTGCACGCCGAGATGTCGATCTTGTTCAGGTAATCCGAGAAGTCGGTGAATTTGCCTTTCTCATTGCGGGTGCCGATCAGCGAGGCCACCACATTGGCCCCGACATTGCGCACCGCACCGAGACCGAAGCGGATGTCGTTGCCCACCGACGCGAAGTTCTGCACCGACTCGTTGACGTCGGGCGGCAGCACGGTGATCCCCAGCCGGCGGCAGTCCGCAAGATAAACCGCGGCCTTGTCCTTGTCGTCACCGACCGAGGTGAGCAGGCCGGCCATGTACTCACCCGGATAGTTGGCCTTGAGGTAGGCCGTCCAATAGGAGACCAGTCCGTACCCGGCTGCGTGCGACTTGTTGAACGCATACCCGGCGAACGGAAGGATGGTGTCCCACAACGCTTTCACCGCTCTTTCGGAGAAGCCGTTGGCGTTCATGCCCTCGTAGAAGCCCTTGTACTCGGCCTCGAGCACCTCGAGCTTCTTCTTGCCCATCGCCTTACGCAGCACGTCGGCCTTGCCCATGCTGTAGGAGGCGACCTTCTGGGCGATGAACATGATCTGTTCCTGGTAGACGATCAGACCGTAAGTCTCGGAGAGGATTTCGCGCAGCGGCTCTTCGAGTTCGGGATGGATCGGCTTGATCGGCTGCCGCTTGTTCTTGCGGTCGGCGTAGTCGTTGTGGGCGTTCATGCCCATCGGCCCGGGGCGGTACAGCGCCAATACGGCGACGATGTCGTTGAACTCGGTGGGCTGCATGCGGCGCAGCAGATCGCGCATCGGCCCGCCGTCGAGCTGGAACACACCCAGCGTGTCGCCGCGACCCAGCAGTTCGTAGGTGGCCTGGTCGTCCAAAGGCAGCGACTCCAGGTCAAGATCGATGCCCCGGTTGGCTTTGATGTTCTCCAGCGCGTCGCCGATGATCGTCAGGTTCCGCAGACCCAGGAAGTCCATCTTCAACAGGCCGATGGCCTCGCACGACGGGTAGTCCCAGCCGGTGATGATGGCGCCGTCCTGCGGACGCTTCCACAACGGAATCGCCTCGGTCAGCGGCTCGCTGCTCATGATCACCGCGCAGGCGTGCACACCCGCGTTGCGGATCAGGCCTTCCAGGCCGCGCGCGGTCTGGTAGATGGTCCGCACGTCCGGATCGGACTCGATCAGACCGCGGACCTCGGCGGCTTCCTTGAACCGCTCGTGGGCCGGGTCGGTGATCCCCGACAGCGGAATGTCCTTGGCCATGATGGGCGGCGGCAGCGCTTTGGTGATCCGGTCGGCGATCGCGAAACCGGGCTGGCCGTAGTGGATGCGCGCCGAATCCTTCAGCGCCGCTTTGGTTTTGATGGTGCCGAAGGTGATGACCTGGGCGACGCGGTCGTGGCCCCACTTCTCGGCGGCGTAGCGCACCATCTCGCCGCGACGACGGTCGTCGAAGTCGATGTCGATGTCGGGTGCCGACGGGCGCTCCGGATTCAGGAAGCGCTCGAACAGCAGACCGTGCGGGATGGGGTCGATGTTGGTGATGCCCATCGCGTACGCGACCAGGGAGCCCGCCGCCGATCCACGTCCCGGCCCGACCCGGATGTCGACCGATTTCGCGTAGTTGATCAGGTCGGCCACGATCAGGAAGTACGCCGGGAAGCCTTTGTCGCAGATGACCTTGATCTCGTATTCGGCCCGGTCGAGGTACTCCTGGCCGACGCCGGACGGGAAACGCCTGTCCAGCCCGGCCATCACCTCGTGACGCAGCCACGAAGCCTGGTCGTACCCGTCGGGCACCGGGAAGATCGGCATCCGGTCGCGCGGTGTCCACACGTCGGCGTAGGACTGGACCCGTTCGGCGATCAGCAGGGTGGAGTCGCAGGCCCCGGGGACCTCGTCGTCCCAGAGTCGGCGCATCTCGGCGGCGGACTTGAGGTAGTAGCCGTCGCCGTCGAACTTGAACCGGTTCGGGTCCGACAGCGTCTTGCCGGTCTGCACGCACAGCAACGCCTCGTGGTTGTGGGCGGCTTCGCGGGTGACGTAGTGACAGTCGTTGGTGGCCAGCGGCCGGATGTTGAGTTTGCGGCCGATCTCGAGCAGTCCCTGCCGGACGCGCTGTTCGATCGAGATGCCGTGGTCCATCAACTCCAGGAAGAAGTTGTCGGCACCGAAGATCTCCTGCCACTTGGCGGCGGATTCCAGGGCCTCGCGTTCATGGCCCAGCCGCAACCGGGTCTGCACTTCACCGGACGGGCAGCCGGTGGTGGCGATGATGCCTTCGGCGTGCTCGGCGATGAGCTCGGCGTCCATCCGCGACCACTTGCCGAGTTGGCCCTCGAACGAGGCCAGCGACGACAGCCGGAACAGGTTGCGCAGGCCGGTCGCGTTCTCGGCCATCAACGTCATGTGCGTGTAGGAGCCGCTGCCCGAGACGTCGTCACCCTTCTGGCTGGGATCACCCCAGGTGATGCGTCGGGTGTCGAAGCGGGACGCGGGAGCTATATAAGCCTCGACCCCGATGATCGGCTTGACGCCGGCCTTGGTCGCCGAGTTGTAGAACTCGCTGGCGCCGAACATGTTTCCGTGGTCGGTCATCCCGACCGCGGGCATCCCCAGCCGCGTCACCTCGTCCAGCATCGGCGTGATCTTCGCGGCACCGTCGAGCATCGAATACTCGGTGTGGTTGTGCAGGTGCACGAAGGAGGACTCATTCATAGGGACGCCAGTCTATGACCGCCCACCGACACGTTCTCGGCGTGTCGCAGAACGTGTCTTGAGCGATTTTCAGCCGTAGAGCTCGAGGAAATTATCCAGCGACTTTTTCACGTCACCTTTGGCCGCGCGGGCCGCGACGGACCCGATCGGACCGAACAGGGCGGGCCCGCCCAGGTCGACGGACAATCCGAGGGTGGAGGCGTCCCCATGCGCCTTGACGGTCAGGGTCACCTTGTACTTTGCCCCGCCTTTGCCCTCCCCCGACATCGCGACCGAGTGTGGCGGGTCCCACTTGGTGATCGTCCAGGTCACCCGGTTGCGCAACTTCTTGGAGCGCGCGACACCCACGATCTGGGTGCCCTCGGTGATCTCGCTGACGTCGGGCACGTCGCTGCGCCAGCCTTCGTGCAGCACCAGCCAGTCGCCCAGCGTCGAAAGGTCCGAGACGTGGTCCCACATCTCCTGCGGGGTCATCGGCGCGTCCAGGGTCAGGTCAACAGAAGCCATGGCGGTGAGCGTAACGCCGGTGGTGCGCGCCGGATACGCTCGGCGACGAAGCGGAGGGTCGGGTAGTGGTCGAGAATCGGGCGGGTTCGCAGTTCGGACCGTATCGGTTGGTCCGGCTGCTGGGCGCCGGCGGCTTCGGCGAGGTCTACGAAGCCGAAGACACCGCCATGCACCGGGTGGTGGCGCTCAAACTGCTGAGCAGCACGTTTTCGCTGAACCCGGTGTTTCGTGAGCGACTGTTCCGGGAGGCGCGGACCGCTGGGCGGCTGCGTGAACCGCATGTGCTGCCGATCCACGGCTGCGGTGAGATCGACGGACAGGTCTACATCGACATGCGGTTGGTGCGCGGGGTGGACCTGGAGACGGTGCTGCGCCGGGACGGCCCGCTGGTGCCGGCGCGCGCTGTGAACCTGGTGAGTCAGATCGCCGGCGCTCTGGACGCCGCGCACGCCGAGACGGTGCTGCACCGGGACGTCAAACCCGCCAACATCCTGTTGTCCGGGGACGACTTCGCGAGCCTGGTCGACTTCGGTCTGGCCAGCGCCGCCGGCGAAGCCCGGCTCACCCGGACCGGCAAGGCCGTCGGCACCTTTGATTACGTTGCCCCGGAACGTCTTTCGCAGCACCCCGTGATCGACCACCGCAGCGACGTGTACGCGCTGGCCTGCGTGCTCTACGAACTGCTGACGGGTGAGACGCCCTATGCGCAACACCAGGACCTCAGCGCGCTGATCAACGCTCACCTGACCGCGCCGATTCCGCGGCCCAGCCAAGCCCGGGCCGGCATCCCCGCGGCGCTGGACGAGGTCGTCGCGAAGGGCATGGCCAAAAACCCCGACGATCGGTACCCCAGCGCGGGCGAACTCGCCGCGGCCGCCCAGCGCGCCCTCGGCCCCGCCGCCACCACCCGTGAGTGGGCGATCACGCCGCCGCCCCCACCACCGGCGCCCCGACCGCTCCCGCCGCCGGCCTGGGCCCACCCCCCGGGCCGAAAACCGATCCGCCGCAAAGTGATTGCTGCCACCGCCGCAGCAGTGGTGGTCGCGGTGGCGGTGGTCGCGATGGTGGCAATCGCGCGCCGGCCCGCGCCGTCACAGTCCACGAGCACCAGCACGTCGCGCCCCTCGTCGAGCGTCCCGACCGTGTTGAAATATCCCGACCTGGTCAAGGCGCGCGGCGTGGCCGTCGACGGCACCGGCAACGTTTACGCCACCGAGCTGACCAACCGCTCCCCCAACGGCCGGGTGCTGAAGCTGGCGGCCGGCCAAAGCTCCCCCACCGAATTGCCGTTCGGGGAGCTCTTTGCCGAGGGGGTGGCGGTGGATTCGGCGGGCAACGTCTACGTCGCCGACTCCCACGCGCCGGGAGTGTGGAAATTGGCGCCGGGCGCGCGCGGGCCCACTCCGATGCCGTTCGGGCACCTCGGACGGCCACTGGGTGTGACGGCGGGCAGGGAGGGCAGCCTCTACGTCACCGACGGGGCGCTGCGGCAGGTGCTCAAGCTGGCGCCCGGCGCCTCGAGCCCGACCGTGCTGATGCCCACCACCCCGTTGAACACGCCGGTCGGGATCGCGGTGGACGACGACGGCAACCTCTACATCGCCGACAGCGACGACCGGCATGTGTTGAAGCTGCCCGCCGGTGCCGACACCCCCACCGAGCTACCGTTCGCCGGACTGCAGCAGCCCTACGGTGTGGCGGTGGACAAGAAGGGCAACGTCTATGTCTCCGACATCGAAGGTCGCGGCATCTTCAAGCTGGCCGCCGGCGCGACCAGCGCCACCCAGGTAACCTTCCCCGGGTTGAACTACCCGTTCGGGGTGGCGACCGACAAGGACGGCGACCTGTTCGTCGTCGACTGTCACCGGGGCGACGACTGTGCCACCGGCAAAGTCCTGGAACTGGGTGCCGCGCAATGACTTCTGCCCCGCGAGTGGGTTCCCGGTTCGGGCCGTACGTACTGCGCCGGCTGCTGGGCAGCGGTGGGTTCGGGGAGGTCTACGAAGCCGAAGACACCGTCATGCACCGGGTGGTCGCACTGAAACTGTTGTCCAGCAGCTACTCGCACAATCCGGCGTTCCGGGAACGGCTCTTCCGGGAGGCCCGCACCGCCGGGCGGCTGCACGACCCGCACGTGGTGCCGATCCACGGCTGCGGTGAGATCGACGGGCAGCTCTACATCGACATGCGGCTCATCGAGGGCACCGACTTGCAGAGCACGCTGGAACGCGGCGGGGCGCTGGGTGCGGCGCGCGCGGTGCATGTGGTGCGGCAGATCGCCGCCGCGCTGGACGCCGCGCACGCCGAAACGGTGATCCACCGCGACGTCAAACCCGCCAACATCCTGCTCGGCCGTGACGACTTCGCCTGCCTGGTCGACTTCGGGCTGGCGAACGCCGCCACCGACACCAAGCTCACCAGCGAGGGCACCACGGTCGGCTCGTTCGCCTACCTGGCCCCGGAACGTCTCGCCTCCGGGCAGGTCACCGCGGGCGCCGACATCTACGCGCTGGCATGCGTGCTGTACGAATGCCTGACCGGGGTGACACCGTATGAGAACCGAACGGAGATACCGGCTTTGGTGGCGGCGCACCTGGCGTCGCCACCGCCGCAGCCCAGCCGGGAACATCCCGGCATACCGGTCGGGTTCGACGAGGTCATCGCCCGCGGCATGGCCAAGGACCCCGCCGCCCGCTACCGCAGCGCCGGCGAATTGGCAGCGGCAGCGCAGCGCGCGTTGAGCACCCCGGTGAATCAGTGGACGCCGCAACAGGTTACGAACACTCAGCCCTGGACACACCCGAAACCGTTGCGGCGCAAGTCTAGTCGGCGCGCGCTGTGGACAGCCGCCGCCGTCGCGGTGGTCGCCGCCGTCGTCGCGACCGTCGCGGTGCTGGCTTGGCCCGCCCCGAACCGGCACGCCGATCCCAGCGGCAGCGCCGCGCCGCAGACCGCCAGCACCGCCCCGGCTTCCACCAGCACGGCGCCGACGCTGAACGCCACCCGGTTGCCGGTCCTCGGAAACGGCCAGCTGAGCGGTGTGACGGTCGGGCCCGGCGGTGACGTCTACGTCGTCGACACCAGCAGCACCCGGATCTACAAACTGGCCCCCAACTCCACGGCGCCCGTCGAGCTGCCCTTCCGCGGACTCAGCCGGCCCAAGCGCGTGAGCGTGGATCCGGCCGGCGGCGTCTACGTCACCGACCTGCCCCGTGAAGGAGGCGGCAGAGTCTACAAATTGGCTCCCGGTGCCACCGACCAGGTCGAGTTGCCGTTCGGCCGACTCGTTCCCAACGGCATCGCGGTAGACCCTGCCGGCACGGTCTACGTCGCCGCCAACGACCGGGTGCTCCAGCTCGCGCCCGGTGCGGCTGCTCCGACCGTATTGCCGTTCGGCAGTGGGTTTTTCGAGGACGTGGCGGTGGACGGCGCCGGCAACGTCTACGCCCTGCAGGCGGGTCGGGTGCTCAAGTTGGCCCGCGGGGACACCGACCCGGCCCAGGTTCCGTTCGGACAGCTCGGCAGGGCGCAGGGTGTGGTGGTCGACGGACAGGGCAACATCTACGTCGTCGACAACGCAGACAATATGGGGCGCTTGGTCAAACTCGCGGTGGGCGCGGCGACCCCGACCCTGTTGTTCGCACCGGAGAACCAGCCGTTCGGCGGTATAGCCGTCGACGCGGCCGGCGGCATCTACCTGACCGAGAACAACCGACTGCTCAAGGTCGGGGCGGGCTGATGGGCGATACCCCCAGCGGCGACCTGAAAACCATACTGGCGCAACATGGTCCGCTGGATCCGGCGCGTGCGGTCGACGTGGTCCGCCGGGTCGCGGCCGCGATCGACGCCGCCCACGCCAACCGGACCGGCCACCGCAACGTCACGACGACTGCCATTCTGCTGGCCGGTGACGGGTCGGTGTACCTGAGCGACACCAGCGGGGCCACGCCGTCAGCCGACCGGACCCGAGTGCTGGTCACCGACAGCGGGGCGGCCTATCGTGCCGACATCCACGCGCTGGCACAGGTGCTCTACGAATGCCTGACCGGGCACCCGCCGGATCCCGCCGGGCCGGTCCCTCCCCCCAGCCTTCAGCGTCCCGGCGTCCCCGCCGGCCTCGACGCCGTCATCGCCCGCGGCCTGGCCGCCAATCCCGACGACCGGTACCGCAGCGCCGCCGAGCTGGTGGCCGCGGCACAGGGCGCCCTGGCCGACAAGCCCGCGCGAGCTTCCCAGGCAGCCACCCGCTCGTTCGAACTGCCGCAGCCGGTCGTGCCCAGTCCGCAACCGCCGCAATGGGATCCGATCCACGGACGTTCGCCGACGGTGTCCTACCCGCACTCGCGTCCCGTCCAGCTGGCGCCGCCGCGGCGACGACGGCGCATCGGTCCTCTGGTTGCCGCCGTCGTCATCGTCGCCGCCGTCGTGGCCGGCGCCATCGCAATCCCGCGGTTGGCCCACCGCGGCGATCGGGCCGCTCCCACCACGAGCACCGCCCCGCCGCGACGCACCTATACCGCGCAACCCACCGTGTTGCCGTTTCCCGGCCTCTATCCCACCAAGAGCGTCGTGGTGGACGGTGCCGGCAATGTCTATGTGCTGGCCTCCGTCGTCCCGGCCGCCGACGCCGGCCCATTCGAGTCAGCGCCGGCGAAGCTGTGGAAGCTGGCGTCGGGCGCCGGCGGCGCGACCTCCCTGGACGTCACCGGCGCCAACTTCCGTTCGGCGACAGACCTGGCGGTCGACACGGCCGGCAACATCTACTACAGCGACGACGCCCAGGTCTATCTGCTCGAGTCGGGCAAGACCAGCCCAATTCGGTTGCCGTTCCGGGGTTTTTCCTCGATAAAGGCCATCGCGGTCGACCAGGCCGGCAACACCTATGCAGCCGGGGCCCTGATGAGTGACGGCACAGATCTGAAGTACGGGGCGAAGAAGCTGGCTCCGGGCGAGAACCGGCCGACCGACCTGTCCTTCCAGAACCTGTTTCTGCCGCGCGGGATGGCCGTCGACAAGGACGGCAACGTCTATGTGTCCTCCGCCATCAAGGGCGCCGGCCGCGGTCAGGTCCTCAAACTTGCCGTCGGAGCAACCAGCCCCGTCGCGTTGACCATCCCCGGACTCATCGAACCGAATCACATCGCGATCGGCAGCGCGGGAGACATCTTCGTCGGCGACGGATTCGGCAAGGGCTTCTTCCAGTTGCCCCCGGCGGGCAGAGCGGTCGAGGTGCCGCTGGGCGGCCACACCAGCGGCGTCGCGGTGGATTCCGAGGGCACCGTCTACGTCCTCACCTCGGCGCGGTCAGATCGATCCGACAAGATCGTCAAACCAGGCCAAGTGCTCAAGATCGCGCCCGACCGCTAGCAACTCGGTACGCCAGGTTCGCGCGGTTTTTCAGGGGCCGGTTGCGGTACCGTCCGAGCCATGAGCTTGCCATCGGCGCGTGAATTCTTGACGTCCGCGGGGTTCGGCGGCGCCGCGGCCCTGACCGTCGCCATCATCCTCGCGGTCATCGCGTATTTCGCCGCGCGCCGGGCCGCCCGACGGGAAGAGGCGCAGACCGAACAGCGTGAGCGCCACCATCAGGAACTGCGCGAAGACGAGCAGCGCAGCGCGGCGCTGGCCCGCTGCTGGCAGCGGCTGGTGTGGGTGGTGGAAACCGCGGGGATCGAACCGGCCGCCAGCGAGAACGCCACGTTGGGCCTCGGCCCGGAATTGGCGCTGGAACTGCTGCGCGGGTTGTTGCGCGACGCCGAGCACCTCGGCGACGACACGTTGGCCCGGTCGGTGACGGTGTATATGAACCAGTTCTCGCTGGTGCTGGTACAGCAGGCCGGTCCGCTGTCCCAGTTCACCGCCCGGCAGGGATCACGACGGGACGCCCCGGCGCCGCGGGAGGCGCCGACGCCGCGGGAGGCCCCGACGCCGCGTGAGGCGGCCGCCGAACCCGCCGAGGACAGCGCCGCCGAACCCGCCGGCAAAGGAAGGCGCCGTCACGCGTGAGCACTACCCGGCAACACATCGAGGACCTCGACCCCGCGGCGTGGGCGGCGTTGACCAAGCGCGCCGCGGCGGATGCGGTGTCGGCCGCCGAACGGCAGGGCCAGCAGCCGCCCACCGAGTTGGTCGCGCTCGCGGCGATGAGCGAGCGGGAGTTAATCGACCACCGCCAGCGCTCCGGCCCGGCACGCAAGCGACTCTCGCCGGTGATGCGGTTGGTCGAGGCCGACCACATGCGGGTTGCGGCCGAGGGCCAGGCGCGGGAGGCCCAGCAGGGCCGCAAGGACGCCGAAGCGGCCGTCTCGATGGCGCGGGCGCAGGCCGAACAGTCGGCCCGGGTGGCCACCGCCGCGCGGGAACGGGTTCGTCAGGTGCAGGCCCAAGCCGCTCAGCGGGAGGAAGAGTGGGCGGCCGAGCGCGCGGCCGCCCAGCAAGCTGCCGAACAGCGCGAGACGGAACATGCCGCCGAGCGGGCGGCCGCCCAGCAAGCTGCCGAGCAGCGGGAGACGGAACGCGCCGCCGAGCGCGCGGCCGCCCAGCGAGCTCTGGAACAGGTACAGGCCGAACTCGCCCAGGTCCGCGCCGACTCCGCCGCCGAACTCGCCACCGCCGCCGAACAGATCAGCGCCGCCGAAAGCCGGGCCGAACAACGACTGGCCGAGCGCACCGAGGACCGGGCGACTGGCCGTCAAGCCTTCGAACAGGTACGCGCCGAGCTCGACCGGGTCCGCGCGGACACCGCGGCCGAGATCGCCGCGGCCACAACAAAAGTCACCGCCGCTGAGGCTCGCGCCGAGCAACGGGTCGCCGAACGTGCCACCGCCCGCGAGAGCGCACAGCGTGCGTTGGAGGAGGTGCGCCTCGAACTCGAACAGATCCGTGCCGACGCCGCAGCCGAAGTCGCGTCGGCCCGCGGACAGGCCAAAGGCGCGATCACGGCCGCGCAGCGGGCCGCCGAGACCGAAGTGGCCCGGATCAAGGCCGAAATGGAGCAGCTACGGTCGGCCGCCGCGGCGGAATTGACCAAGACTCGCGGGCAGGCCGGCGAACAGGTCACGTCCGTGCGCGAGGCGGCTGCGGCCGAAGTGGCGCGGGCCCGCGCCGAAGCCGACGAAGCCAAAGCCGCCGTCACCCAGGCACGGGCCGAGATCGAGGAATTACGCGCGAGCTCGGCGGCCGAACTGGCCGCCGTTCGCGAGCAAGCCGGCGCACAGATCGAGGCCGCACGCGAAGCTGCGCAGGCCGAGGTCGAGGCCGCCCGGGCACTTTCCGCAGCCGACCCCGCGGAAGCGTCGCCGCACCTGTTGACGATCCCTGTTCCGCCGCTGGGCATCTCCGCCCACACCGGCGGCATCGAGCAAGCGGTTTCCACGGTGCGCCAAATCGATCACCTGTTGGACGCCGGGGGCGGTGACGTCGAGGCGGTGCGCGGCCTTGTACAGACCGCGCGGGCAGAGGCGCAAGACCTGGCCGAGCAGTTGCACAATCTGCCCGCGCAGTATCAGGCGCCGTGGCAGGTCGAGGCCGCCGAAGGTTACGCGGCCGCCGCCGCCAATGCTTATGGCGCTCTGCTGCAACGGATTTCGACCCTGGTCGACCAACTGCGCGGTTCCGACGGTGAGGCGGTCCCGCTGATCACCAGTTGGCTGGACGACCACCCGTGGCGACGGGCGTAGCGCCGAGCGGTCAGCGTCCGGGTCCGCCGCGCAGTGCGTTGCCGATCCGGATCCCCGGCAGTAGCAGGGTACGCGGGATGAGCCGCCCGCTGGTGCTGACGACCTTGGGCACCACCCCCGGCACCACGGTGCGCTTACCGGCGAGCATTCCCTGGATCGCTTGCTCGGCAACGTCTTCCGGCGAAGTCTGAAACAGCGGCAGGCTGAACCGCTCGGCGTCGGCGATCTGCGCCCACTCGGTGGGTACCGGCCCCGGACACAGCGCGGTCACCGACACCCCCGTGCCGTGCAACTCCTCCTGGACGGCCTCGGAGAACGTCAGGACAAACGCTTTGGTGGCCGAGTACACCGCCATATACGGGATGGGCTGGAATCCGGCGATGGAGGCGATGTTGAGCACCGCGCCCGCTCCGCGCTCCACCATGCCGGGCAAGGCGGCGTGCGTGAGTTCGGTCAAGGCCAGCGCGTTGAGGGTGACTTGTTCGCTCTCCCGCTCGAACGGCGACTCCCAGAAGTTGCCGCTGGTACCGAATCCCGCGCTGTTGCACAGCCCGGCAATCGAGTCGCTGTGCAAGCGATCGATCAGTTTCGAGCGGGAGTCGGTGTCCGACAGGTCCAGCGGCAACACCTCGACCTCGACTTTGTGCTCGCCGCGCAGCTTTTCGGCCAATTCGTCCAGGCGTTCCCGGCGACGGGCGACCAACATCAGCGGAAAGCCGCGTTGTGCAAGACCTTTGGCCAGTTCGGTGCCGATCCCCGAGGAGGCGCCGGTGATGACGACGGTGGTCTGTTTGTTCGGTTTGGGAAGGCTCATGACGTCACCAGTGGATTCCGCGGGTCGCCTGCAGGAAGGTCTCGCTTCGCTTGTCGAATTGCTCGGTGTCCGTTGAGGATTCGCTTCCCTTGGCGGCCGAGGAGTCGTCGAACATGCCGAAGGCGCGGTTGCGCACCCGGTCCATCACGGCCGGGTTGACGGCGTCGGCGACGGCGGCGAACTGTCCGAACGGGGAACTGGCCCGACGGGGCCGGTGGATCAGCGCGTCGGTGATCACGCCGGCCGCCTGATCCGGCGTCAGCGCCGGGAACTTGTCGTACATCTTGGTGGGGCTGATCATCGGCGTACGCACCAGGGCCATGTGCACGGTGGTGAAACGGACGTTGTCGCTGACCGTCTCGGCCTGCAACGCGTCACACAGGCTGTCCAGCGCCGCCTTGCTGGCGATGTAGGCCCCGAACCGCGGCGCCCGCGTCTGCACGCCGACCGAGGAGACGTTGATGATCTGCCCGAAGCCGCGTTCACGCATGCCGGGAATGAACTTGAGGATCAACTGGACCGCGCCCAGGTAATTCAACTGGATCGTCCGCTGGTAGTCGTGGATCCGGTCGTAGGACAGCGCCAGTGAACGCCGGATGGAACGCCCGGCATTGTTGACCAGGATGTCCACCCCGCCGAGTTCGTCGATCACCTTGTCGGCCATCTCGGCGATGGCGTCCACGTCGGACAAATCGCACGGGTACACGTGCGCGGTGCCGCCGTTGGCGCGGATGTCCTCGGCGACCTTGTCCAGGTTCTCTTTGGTGCGCGCGACCAGTGCCACGGTGCCGCCGGCCTCGGCGATCTTGTGTGCGGCGGCCTCACCGATGCCCGATGACCCGCCGGTGATCAGCGCGACCCTGCCCTCGACGGCCTCGTTGAGCGAGCGGCCCTGTACGGCATCGAGCAGGTTCCGCCAGTAGAACGGACGGTACCGTCCCGCGGAGTTCGGCGTGTTGATCAGGTTGGACACAGCAGCGAACGGTTTCTCGACCAGGTTCGTGAGGTCACCGAGATTCATTGACAGTTGCTCCTGATGGCGGTGTGGATGGTGTGACACAGGTCATACAGCCAACCTAGGATATCGACCGATGAATAGGTACCGATTGCGGATGCCGAGAAAGCTTGCCCCCGTACTGATCGCCGTGATTGCGGCCGGTCTCGGCGGTTGCGGTTCGCGACCGGCGCATACCGGCTCGTCGACCACGAGTTCGTCGCCGGGTCTGTCGGCCAGCGTCACGACCACCTCGCCGACCCCGGTGTTGGACTGCGCGCGATCCACCAACAAAGCCCAGCAACTGGTGTGTAGTGACCCCGAACTGACAGTCCTGGACCGCCGGGCGCAGACCGCCTATCAGCAGGCGCTGGCACGTCCCGGGGCAGACCAGGCAACGCTGGCGACGGCGCAGCACGCCTTCCTGACCGTGCGCGACGGGTGCGCCGATTTCGTCGACATCCGGACCTGCCTCACCGAGGCCTACCAGACACGACTGGTGGAGTTGGCCATCGCCGACCCGGCCACGGTCGCGCCGCCGGTCGTGACATACAACTGTCCGGCGGACGAGGGACCCTTGACCGCCCAGTTCTACAACGAACTGGATCCGAAAGCGGCAGTGCTCAATTGGAAGGGCACGCGCATCATTCTGTTCATCCAGCCGTCGGGCAGCGGCGCCCGCTACGGACGTCAAGGCTCCGAATACTGGGAGCACCAGGGTGAAGTCACGCTGAACCTCAACGGCATCAATTTCGTGTGCCGCACTCAATGAGCATGCGGCGCACATTCGAAGACTTGGTGGCAGAAGCCGATTCGGCATCGATGGACGGCTGGGACTTCTCCTGGCTCGACGGGCGCGCGACCGAACAGCGCCCGTCGTGGGGGTATCAGCGGCTGATGAGCAGCCGGTTGGCCGGCGTCTCCGCCGCGCTGGACGTGCAGACCGGAGGCGGCGAAGTGCTGGCCGGGGCGGACACCTTCCCCCCGACCATGGCCGCCGTGGAGTCCTGGCCGCCCAACGCGGCGTTGGCGACCCGACGTCTGCATCCGCGCGGCGTCGTGGTGGTGGCAACCCCGACCGAGTCGCCGCTGCCGTTCGCCGACGAGGCCTTCGACCTGGTGACCAGTCGGCACCCCAATACCGTCTACTGGACCGAGATCGCGCGGGTGCTGCGTCCCGGCGGCAGCTACCTGGCCCAGCACATCGGTCCGGCCACCGCCGCCGAACTCGTCGAGCACTTCATCGGTCCGCAGCCCGAGGCCTGGGCCCGCCGTGACCCGGAAACCCAACGGGCACAGGCTGAATCGGCCGGTCTGCAGATCGTGCAGCTGAGGTCCGAGCGGTTGCGCCAGGAGTTCTTCGACATCGGCGCGGTCGTCTATTTCCTGCGCAAGGTGATCTGGTGCGTCCCCGATTTCACCGTCGAGCGCTATCGCCGGGAACTGCGCGAGTTGCACGAGCGGATCGAGGCTGACGGTCCGTTCGTCGCGCACGCCGCCCGTGTGCTGGTCGAAGCCCGCAAACCCGCTCGGTCATCCTTCGTCGCGTAGCACGTCCAAGGCGTGCCGCAGGTCGGACGGATAGGGGCTGACGATCTCGATGCGCCGGCCGTCGGCCGGGTGGGCGAAGGCCAACGACCGGGCATGTAACCATTGCCGTTCCAGGCCAAGCCTTTTCGCCAGCTTCGGGTCGGCGCCATAAACGAGGTCTCCGCAGCAGGGATGATGCAGCGCCGCGAAGTGCACCCGGATCTGGTGGGTGCGGCCGGTTTCCAGATGCACATCGAGCAGGCTGGCGGCGACGAACGCTTCCACGGTGTCGTAGTGGGTGATGCTGTGCCGGCCGGTGCTGGTGACCGCGAACTTCCACTCAGGCCCGTGATGACGGCCGATCGGCGCGTCGATCGTGCCGCTGGACGGGTCCGGATGTCCTTGCACCAGTGCGTGATAACGCTTGTCGACGGTGCGCTGCTTGAACGCCCGCTTGAGGACCGTGTAGGCGCGTTCGGAGCGCGCCACCACCATCACCCCGGACGTGCCGACGTCGAGTCGGTGCACGATGCCCTGGCGTTCGTGCACGCCCGAGGTGGTGATGCGATAGCCCGCGGCGGCCAGACCGCCCAGCACCGTCGGACCGGTCCAGCCCACGGACGCGTGCGCGGCCACCGCGGCGGGTTTGTCGACGGCGACGATGTCGTCGTCGGAGTACAGCACCGTCATGCCCTCGATGTCGACGGGGGTGTTCTCCAACGGTTTCGGCGGTTCGGGCAGCCGTACCTGCAGCCAGGCACCCGCTGCGAGCCGGTCGGACTTCCCGGCCGGGACGCCGTCGAGTTCGACGCCGCCGTCTTCGGCGATGGCCGCGGCGGCGCTGCGGGACAGTCCCAGCAGGCGGGCCAGGCCGGCGTCCACGCGCATGCCCGCCAATCCCTCCGGGACCGGCATCGTGCGTTCAGTCACCAGCGTCGTCGGATTCAGGCCGAATGTCGTTTTCTGCGTTGGCTTTTCGTCGTCCCACGGTGTCGAAGTCGTACCCGAAGATAGAGAGCGCGACCAGCAGGATGGCGCCGCCCACCACCGACGGGTCGGCGACGTTGAACACCGGCCACCAGCCCACCGACAGAAAATCCACGACGTGTCCGCGCAGCGGGCCGGGGGCCCGGAAGAAGCGGTCCACCAGATTGCCCATCGCGCCGCCGAGGATCATGCCCAAGCCCAGCGCCCACCAGGGCGAGACCAGTCGGCGGCCCATCCAGAAGATCCCGACCACCACGCCGGTCGCGATCAGGGTCAGCAGCCAGGTGTACCCGGTCGCCATCGAGAACGCGGCGCCCGAGTTACGCACCAGCGTCCAGGTGACCGTGTCGCCGATGATCGACACCGGCTGACCGGGCGGCAACAGCTTGACCGCCAGCACCTTGGTGATCACGTCGAGCGTGAGCACCACGGCCGCGACCGACAACAACAGACGCAGCCGGCGCGTCGGGTGGGCCTGGGGTTCGCGGGCTTCGTCGGTGTCGCCGGCAGAAGTCAGCGGATCAGCGGACCCGGATGGTTCGTCAGGCACCCGTCCATTGTCCACTAGTGGCGATCGCCCAGCGCGGCGCAGCCACCATCGCACCGAGCCCGCACACTCGCCGCAGCCCCCCGGGTGCGGGATGATTCGCGAATGGGCCGTGTCACCGTCGTCACCACCGGGGGAACGATCTCCACCAGCACCGGCACCGACGGCGTACGCAGGCCCGCCCACTCGGGTGCCGAGCTCGCCGCAGGCCTCGACGTCGACGTGGTCGACGTGCTGGCCGTGGACAGCTCCGAACTGGTACCGGCCGACTGGGACCGGATCCGCACCGCGGTGGACGCGGCCATCGACGACGGGGCCGACGGCATCGTCCTCACCCACGGCACCGACACCATGGAGGAAAGCGCCCTGTGGCTCGAGCTGACCTATTCGGGCAGCGTCCCGATCGTGCTGACCGGGGCGATGCGCAGCGCGGACGCGCCGGACGCCGACGGTCCGGCCAACCTGCGTAACGCCGTCGCGGTCGCGGTCGATCCGGCCGCCCGTGACCTCGGAGTGCTCGTCTGCTTCGCCGGCAGCGTGCTGCAACCGCTGGGCCTGCGCAAGATGGCGACGCAGGACCTGAGCGCGTTCGGCGGGAGGTTGCTGGGCACGGTCGATGGCGCGGTGTCCTGGACGGGGGCCAAGGTGCGGCCGTTCGTCGGCCGGGTCGGCGCTGCCGAGGCGCCGCGCGTGGACATCGTCGCTGCGTACCTGGGCAGCGATGCGGTAGCGCTGGATGCGTTCGTGGCCGCCGGGGCGCGGGGCGTGGTGTTGGAGGCCCTGGGCTCCGGCAACGCCGGCGCGGCGGTGATCGACGGGGTGCGGCGGTTGTGCGGCTCCGATGGGGTGGTGGTCGCGGTGTCCACGCGGGTGCCCGGCGGCCCGGTGAGCGCGGGCTATGGACCGGGTCACGACCTGGTGCAGGCGGGCGCGCTGACGGTGCCGCGGTTGGCGCCGTCGCAGGCCCGGGTGCTGCTGATGGCGACGCTGGCGGCGGGACTACCGGTCGCCGACGTCGTCGGCCGCTGGGGCTGACAGTCGCCCGACATACTCCGGCCAGTCCAGGCTGTCCACCGGGTTGGCCGCGCTGAGGTCGGCGGTGTCGAGCGGGAACGTCCGGGCTTGGCCGGGTCCGGTACTACGCGTCTCGAACCGGACGGTGACCACACCGTGGCCGGCGCCCTGAACCCAGCCGTGCCCGAAGTCGCGGTGCATCACGTCGTCGCCGACCCGCCACGACGGGACATCCTGCCCGGTCAGCAGGGCCGCGCGCAGCGTCTCGAAATCCTGGTGGTGGACGTCGTCGACCGGTTCCGGGCCCACGTCCAGGTCCGGAAACAGCGACTCCTGACGCACGTCGCTCAGACCCGAAAAGCCAACGCCCAGCAGACGAATGGGTCCGATGTGCAGCGGATCCAGCAACAGTCGGCGAGCGACTGCCACCAGGGCGCTCGGTTCGGTGGTGGCGTAGGGCAGCGTCGCCGAGCGGGTCAGCGTGCTCATGTCCGATTTCTTCAACTTCACCGTCACCGTGCGGGCGCCGCGGCCGTCTTTGAGCAAGCGCCGATGGGCGTGCTCGGCGATCGGCTCGATCGCTTCACGCAGCTGGTCGAGCGTGGTCAGATCGGCGGCGAAGGTCGACTCGGCGCTGATCTGTTTGGCCTCGGCGCGCTCGGCGACGGCGCGGTCATCGATGCCGCGAGCCAGCCGGTGCAGCGCGGGCCCGACGGTGGCGCCCAGGATGTCAGCCACCTCGGGATCGGACAGCGCGGCCAACTGCCCGATCGTCTCGATGCCGAGCCGGTGCAGCTTCTCCTCCGCGACGGGCCCGATCCCCCACAGCCGCCGCACCGGCAACGCACCGAGCAACTGCTGTTGCTCGTCGGGCCGAACCACCCGGATTCCGTCGGGTTTGGCCAGGTCGGAGGCGATCTTGGCGATCTGTTTGCCCGAGCCCGCGCCCACCGAGGCGATCAGACCCGTCTCGTGACGCACCCGTCGTCGCAGCTCCTCGCAGAACGACTGCACCTCGTCCGCCGATGCGCCCGCCAACTGCGCGGGTTCCCCGAAAGCCTCGTCGAACGACAGTTGCTCCACGACCGGCACCAGGTTGCGCACGGTTTCGAAGACGCGCCGACTGGCCACGCCGTACACCACACCGCGCGGCGGCAGCACCACCGCCGCCGCCCCGACCAGCCGGCGAGCCTGGTGCATCGGCATCGCCGAGCGGGCGCCGAACACCCGCGCCTCATAGCTTGCCCCGGCCACCACTCCCCGGCCGCCCAGCCCACCCACCAGCACCGGACGGCCACGCAGGGTCGGCCGGGTGAGTTGTTCGACGGACGCGAAGAACGCGTCCATGTCCAGGTGCAGCACCCATCGGGACTCCACGGGTGTCGATGCTATTGAGCGGGTTCGGGGGGCGGTCGGACCAGCGTGCAAAATTTCTCCGAATCGCGTCGCGAACCCATTACTCTCGCTAAAATATCGAGTTGCACGCATGTTTAATTGAGGGTTTGGGTGGTGATTCACCACCAGCGCATACCGGTTTGCCGCTGACATCGGGGTCGAGGGAGTTGGCTATGTCATTCGTCGTTTCACCGGATTGGGTTCAGGTCGCCGCGCAGGAATTGGCGGGCATACGCGCTGCATTGACCGAAGCCTCGAATTCCGTAGCCGGTTTGACCACCGGTCTCGCGCCCGCCGCCGCCGACGAAGTCTCCGGTGTCATAGCCGCGATGTTCGGCGATTTCGGCGAGGAATTTCAGGCGATCAGCGCTCGCACTCAGGCTTTCCATGCGGAATTCGTCAGGGCGCTGAATTCGAGTGTGGGCGCTTACCTCAGCACGGAAACCGCGATAGCCCAACAGCTGCTGGCCAGCGCCGCGCCGGCGGCTGCGGCGGCGTTACCGGCGGCGTCGATCCTGGATGGCCTGACTGGTCCCGGCGGGCTGTTGGGCGGCCTCGGATTGGTCAATCCGGGTGGACTGTTGGGCGGCCTCGGCATTCCCTCCCTCAACGCATTGCTACCTGGTGTCTTCGGTCCGACGCCCGGACCCACACCGGTCAGCCTTGCCGCGATCACCGGACCTTACGAGCGACTGTTCAGCAACACCGTCGCGAATCTGCAGAGCCTCGGCAACGGCCTGGCCGCCAATCCGTTCCCCTTCCTGCGGCAGTTCGTCGCCAATCAGATCAGCTACGGGGCAATCGTCACTTCGGCATTCTCGAACGCGGGTCAGCATTTGAGCAGTGGGGCGTTCAGCCTGATCCCGGGCGACCTCACGCCGATCGCGTCGATACCGGCTCGAATCGGTCAGAACTTCGTCAACGTGTTGTCGACCATCACCGATTTCTCGTACTCCGTCGGTACGAACATCAATCCGTTGACGGTTGGATTGAACCAGCTCGGCGCTTTGGAATTGGGGGCGGCCTTCTTCGGATTCCCGATCGCGTTGGGCATTGACTTCATCGGTTCGCCGATCACTACGGGCAGCGCGGTCGTCTCCGTCGCCTCGGCGTTCGGCAGTGCGGTGCAGAGCGGGGACGGTTTCGGGGCTCTCGTCGCGGTCTTGACGGCTCCGGCGGTCGTGACCGATGGCTTCCTGAATGGTCAGGTCTCCTTCGGTTTGGGCCTACCGGGTGTAACCCTGCCGTTGGGCGTCGGCCCGCTCCCCGGCGTTACCGTGCCGCTGACGGCGCAGATCCCGCTCGGCGGAATCCTCACGCCACTGTCCACGACGACGCTGGTGGTGAACCCGCTGGCAAGCCCGACCCCGTTGTTGTCCATCCCGCTGGGCGGCACCCCCACCGGCGGAATCCTGCCCGGCTTGTTGCTCTACGCGCCACAGCAGTTGGCCGAGGCGATAGGTGCGCCGCCTATGCTCGGCCCGCTGGTTCCGTTGCCGGAGGTAGTCCTGCCGGGCATCGGCTCACTGCCGAACCTGAGCGGTGTGACGAACGGGCTGCGCGACGTGCTCGGCGGGCTGGGCAGCGGCCTGCCCGACTTGGGCGGTTTGCTGGGCGGGTTGGGCAACCTGGGCGGCTTGTTGGGCGGCTTGCCGGATCTGGGAGGTCTGCTGGGCGGGCTAGGCGGTCTGGGTCTGCCGGGGTTGCCTGGCTTGCCGACTCTGCCCGGTTTGCCCGGCCTGCCGGGTCTGCCGGGTCTGCCGGGTCTGCTGCCGGGGCTGGGCGGCGGCTCCACTCCGCCCCTCCTAGGAGGCCTGCTCTAGTCACCATTTCCGGCGCGAACAGACGCAAAGGCCCCCATTTCAGACCTGAAATGGGGGCCTTTGCGTCTGCTCGTCACACTTTGGCGATGCCGACCCGCACCCCGTCGCCGATCTCCACGGCCTCGTCCGGTTCGCCGAATTCGAAAGTGGTGGCCAGGATTTCGCCCGCGATCAGGTCGCGGTGCGTGCGCGCCCACGCTTCGCGCTCGGCGGGCACGGCAATCACCACACTGATCCGGTCGGACACCTCCAGGCCGGTCGACTTGCGCAGCTCCTGTAGTTCGCGGATGCGGTCCTTGGCCCAGCCTTCGGCTTCCAATTCCGGGGTCACCGTCCCGTCCAGCACCACCAGTCCGGCCCCGCCAGGCAGCGCGGCGGTGAACTCGGGGTCGGCGGCGACCAGCCGCGAGCTGTACTCGTCGGGCTGCAGCACCGCCGGCCCGGCTGTCAGGGTGCCGTCGGGGTTGACGACGCCGTCGCCGGCCTTGACGGCTTTGATCGCCGCCTGCACGTCTTTGCCCAGCCGCGGTCCGGCGACGCGGGCATTGACGGTGAGTTCGAACCGCCCGTAGGTGTCGATCGCGTCGGTCAGTTCGACGTGCTTGACGTTGAGTTCGTCGCCGATCAGATCGGCGAACGGCCGCAGGCTGTCCGGATTCTCTACCGCCACAGTCAGTTTCGGCAACGGCAGCCGCACCCGGAGCTTCTTGGCCTTGCGCAGCGAGGATGCCGCCGAGCACACCTCACGAACCTGATCCATCGCGGCCACCAACTCGGGATCGGCCGGCAGTTCTGACGACTGCGGCCAATCCGTCAAATGCACCGAACGCCCACCCGTAAGACCCCGCCAGATCATCTCAGTCACCAACGGCAGCAGCGGCGCGGCCAGCCGCGCGGTGACCTCCAGCACGGTGTGCAGGGTGTCGATCGCGTCGGCGTCCTCCACCCAGAACCGCGAACGTGACCGTCGCACATACCAATTCGTCAACGCCTCGGTGAACTGGCGCAGCTGTTCGCACGCCCCGGAGATGTCGCAGACATCCAGCGCATCGGTCAGGTCGTCGCGCAGCACCGCCAACTTGGCCAGGATGTAACGGTCCAGGACATTCGTCGAATCGGTGCGCCAGGTACCAACTTTCGGCGCATAGAGCGCCAAAAAGCTGTAGGCGTTCCAGAACGGCAGCAGCACCTGCCGCACCCCGTCGCGGATACCCTGCTCGGTGACGATCAGGTTGCCGCCCCGCAAGATCGGCGACGCCATCAAAAACCAGCGCATGGCATCGGAGCCGTCGCGGTCGAACACCTCGGTGACATCCGGGTAGTTGCGCAGCGACTTGCTCATCTTCTGGCCGTCGGAGCCCAGCACGATCCCGTGCGCCACACAGGTTTTGAACGACGGGCGGTCGAACAGTGCGGTGGCCAGCACGTGCAGGGTGTAGAACCAGCCGCGGGTCTGGCCGATGTACTCGACGATGAAGTCGCCGGGATAGTGGGCTTCCCCCTCTCCCGCCGCCCCGCCCAAGAACCACTCCTGGTTCTCGAACGGGTAGTGCACCTGGGCATATGGCATCGAGCCCGAGTCGAACCACACGTCGAGTACGTCGCTGATGCGGCGCATCGTGCTGTTGCCCGTCGGGTCGTCGGGGTTGGGCCGGGTGAGTTCGTCGATGTAGGGCCGGTGCAGGTTGTCCGGACGCGCCCCGAAGTCACGCTCCAGCTCGTCGAGGCTGCCGTAGACGTCGATTCTCGGATAGGCGGGGTCATCGGACTTCCACACCGGAATCGGCGTGCCCCAGTAGCGGTTTCGCGAGATCGACCAGTCCCGGGCACCCTGCAGCCACTTGCCGAACTGGCCGTCCTTGACGTGCTCGGGATACCAGGTGATCTGCTGGTTGAGTTCGACCATGCGGTCGCGGAACTGGGTGACCCGCACGAACCACGACGACACCGCCCGGTAGATCAACGGGTTTCGACAGCGCCAGCAGTGTGGGTACGGGTGCTCGTAGGTCTCGTGGCGCAGCAGCACCGCACCGTTCTCGGCGGCGGGTCCGCCACCAGCCTTCAGGTCGCGGATGATCTGCGGGTTGGCCTCGAAGACGTGCTGTCCCTGGTAATCCGGGACGGTGGCGTCGAAGCGGCCCTTGGCGTCGACGGGGGTGACGGGCACGATGCCGACGGGGTCGGTGGTCGCCATGTCGTCCTCGCCGTAGGCCGGCGCCATGTGCACCAGGCCGGTGCCGTCCTCGGTGGTGACGAAGTCGGCGGGCAGGACCTGAAAAGCGTTGTGCGAGTCGGTGAAATAGGCGAACGGCGGCAGATAGCGGGTGCCCAGCAACTCTGCGCCGGGGTACGTCCCCAGCACCTCGGGCTCCTCCCCCAACTCGCGCGCGTAGGCGGCCAGCCGCGCCTCGGCCAGCACGAAACGCCGGTCGCCGGCCTGCACCTGCACATAGCTCACGTCGGGATTGACCGCGACGGCGAGGTTCGACGGCAGCGTCCACGGGGTCGTCGTCCAAATCAGCAGATACGCGCCATCCAGTGGGCCGCCCGTCACCTTGAATCCCACCGTGAGGGCGGGGTCCTGGCGGCTCTGGTAGACGTCGTCGTCCATCCGCAGTTCGTGGTTGGACAACGGTGTTTCGTCGCGCCAGCAGTACGGCAACACCCGGTAGCCCTCGTAGGCCAGGCCCTTGTCCCACAGTTGTTTGAACGCCCAGATCACCGACTCCATGTAGGACAGATCCAGTGTCTTGTAGTCGTTGTCGAAGTCGACCCAGCGGGCCTGACGGGTGACGTACTGCTGCCATTCGTCGGTGTAGCGCAATACCGAGGCGCGGCATGCGTCGTTGAACGCGGCGATGCCCATCGAGTCGATCTGCGACTTGTCGGTGATGCCCAGCTGCCGCTCGACCTCCAGTTCCGCGGGCAAACCGTGGGTGTCCCAACCGAATCGGCGCTCCACCTTGTCCCCGCGCATGGTGCGGTAGCGCGGCACGATGTCCTTGACGTAGCCGGTCAGCAGGTGTCCGTAGTGCGGCAGCCCGTTGGCGAACGGCGGCCCGTCGTAGAAGACGTATTCGGTTGCGCCGTCCCGGTTGGCGATGCTGGCGCGAAAGGTGTCGTCGCGGAACCAGTAGTCGAGCACCTCGAGTTCGAGTGCCGGAAAATCGGGCGCCCCGCTGGCCAGCTTCGGGTAAGCCTGGTCGGTCACGTGCGTCGTCTCCCTGTAGCCACCTTCAGGCCGGGGACGACGATGCGCGGATGCGCAAGCGCCGCGGTACCACCCCGCTTGCCACGCTCACGCGTGACCGCTCGAAAGGCTGTGACGGGCCTACCCGTTCGGTTCTACTGGGCCGCACTGGCTGTTCTTCCGAAAGCTCCCCGGTGATGGCCGGATCGACGCCAACAAGAAATTCTAATGGACTCCGAGGAGCTAGCTCACCGCAGGACGCACGCGCAGTCGGCTAGCCCCTCGGAGTCCAGAGTTGCTCGCTGTCCATGCGTTACGCCTGCACCTCGAGAACGCCGATGCGCCACAGCGCGGCGTACATGTGCCGCAGCGGAACGCTGAGCAGGCGGGCGGCGCCGTCGACCAGCGGGTCGCTGCCGGCTGCGCCGATCCGGCTTGCCGTCTTCTTGGGCGCCGGGGCCGCGGGTACGTCGCGCACCACGTGCAGCCGAGGAGCAGCGGGGATGGTTACAACTTCGTCATACAGAGCGCTGGTCATGATCGCCTCCTAGCGGATAGCCAACGATTACAGGTGGACCTCAAGGAATTCTTGGTAGATCCCGTCCCGCACCGGCTCCGATCTAGTGGCGTCTCAGCCGAGAACGCCGCACCGAAGATCGGTCAGGGACGAAATCACGCCCGGATATCGACCCGGACTGCCACTGGAACTCATGCGTCCCTCACCTCCTCTCGGTCACGACAAACACTGTTGTCAGTGTGCACACAAAGGAGAACAGAATCCGGCAAATGCCGGAAATCCGCACCCCTCTCGTCAGAGCTTTGGCACTACCCGACGTGTCCGATAACCGGAAGCCACCTGGGCTCAACCCTTAAGCCGGGAAGAGCTGTCCTGACCCGGGGCGTCTTTCGACGTTCGGGGTCAGTGGCCTATGTTCGTGTAGCCGCCTCACCTAACGAGGTGCTTGCCCGACCGATCATGCACCACTCGGCCCGCCCGGTCAACGCGCCCCACCGTCCGTGTCGCAATCTTTCATGCACTGCTACCTGCAGATGTGGGCACGATCACACTCTTTTCGCCGAGCGTGTTGCTACTGCGAAAATTCGCAAGGTTTTTCGCAGTAGCAACACGCTCGACGACGGCACGGGTCAATCGGTCAAACCGTCCAACCGGCCGATGGTGTCGATGTACTCCTCGACCATGTCCAGCACCACCGCCCGCGTCGGCCGCACCCGGTCCAGCGAGCCGACCACCTGACCGACGAAGTAGGTCGCCAGCTCCCGGGCCTTCGCGCCGGGATGAGCCGCGGCCTGGTTGATCCGCACCTGCGAGTCGGTGACCAGCGCGGTCTGCAGCGGCATACCCAGCGGGTCGGGGGTGTCGGGGCGCTCCCATTCGTCGGTCCACGAGGTGCGCAGCATCCGCGCCGGCTTCCCGGTCAACGACCGGGAACGCACCGTGTCCGACGAGCTCGCCGCCAGAAACTTGTCCTTGACCACCGGCGCGGTCTCGGCCTCCTCGGTGGTCAGCCACACCGATCCACACCAGACACCCTCGGCGCCCAGGGCCAGCGCCGCGGCGATCTGGCGGCCCCGGGCGATCCCGCCGGCGGCCAGTACCGGCGTCGGCGCCACCGCGTCGACCACTTCGGGCACCAGCACCATGGTGGCCACGTCACCGGTGTGACCACCCGCCTCGGTGCCCTGCGCGACGATCAGGTCCACACCGGCTGCGGCGTGCCGGCGGGCATGTTCGGTGGTTCCGGCCAGGGCGGCGACCAGCACGTCATGGCGGTGAGCCCGCTCGACCAGGTCGTGCGGCGGCGGCCCGAGCGCGCTGGCGATCAACCGGATGTCGTGGGCGAACGCCACCTCCAGCAGCGGTTCGTAGCCTCGGGGCGAGATGTTGAGTCCGCCGCGGACCGCCTCTTCGGTATCGGCGTGCTGCCCTACCCCGTACCGGGTCAGCAACTCGTCGACGAACGCGCGGTGCTCTTCGGGGAGCAGGTCCTGAGCCTGGCGTGCGTTGATCCCGCCGGTGTCGGCGCCGACGTATTTGGGCGGCAACAGCAGATCCACCCCGTAGGGCTTGCCGCCGGTCTGCTCCTCGATCCAGGTCAGCTCGCTGTCGAGGCGTTTCGGGCTGTGCGCGGTGGCGCCGAGCACCCCGAATCCCCCCGCATTGGTCACCGCGGCGACCACGTCCCGGCAGTGGCTGAACGCGCAGATCGGAAACTCAACGCCGAGCATCTCGGCGACCCTGGTTCGCATGCCGCCAAAGCTACGCCGCCGCGGACCGGGACCGTTCGCCGAGCGTCACGCTAGCGTGACTGCGGACGCCGAACGTCACGCTGGCGTGACGCTCGGCGCGGGCGGGTAGGGCGCCACGCCGTCGGGCGGCTAGGGCGCCACGCGGTCGGGCGGCTAGGGCGCCACGCCGTCGGGCGGCTAGGGCGCCACGCCGTCGGGCGGCCAACTGGCCACGCCGTCCTCCAGCGGGACCTGCAGACTCTGCAAGATCGAAGCCACCATCCGCCACGCCCCGACCGCTGTCACCAACTCGATGAGAACCGTTGTGTCACCGGCAAATTCGCTTTCACAAGCCGACCAGCTGGCCGCGCTCATCGCACCGTCGCGCACAATGTCGTCGGTGGCCGCGAGCACAGCACGCTCGCTGGGCCCGAACCCTTCGTAGGCTTGCCAATCCCGAACTCCGAGCAGGTCGTCGCCCGACACCCCCAGCCGCGAGGCGACCCGCCAGTGCTGGGTCCACTCGTAGTCGCATCCGGTCAGCCAGCCGATCCGCATGATCGCCAATTCGCGCAGGCGGTGGTCCAGGGCACCGTGCCACAGCAGCGTGGCGAGCATGTCGTTGAAGACCCGCGCGAGCCGCGGATGGTTCAGCAGCGTCTGGAAGATGCTGAGTTCGGCCATGTAGTCCGGGACGCCCGCCTCGTCGGCAGCGGCCCTGGCCTCGTCGACGGGCAGCAGCGGTATGCGGGCCGGTTTGCTGGCTTGGGTCATGGTGTGAGCGCTCCCGGGTGACGACGCCGTCGAATCCTCCGCAATGGTAGCCAGACGGGTCAGGCGTCCAACCGGGCGAAGCCGTGTTCCCGGTAGAGCTCGACGGATTGTTGCCGCCGGATCTTGCCGCTGGTGGTGATCGGAATCGACCCCGGCGACACCATCACCAGATCCGCCACGCTCAGCCCGTGCGCGTCGAAGATCGCGGCGCTGATATCACGCTTCACGCCGTCGAGCCGCTCGCTCAGTTCGGCATCGGACTCGTCGTTCTTCTTCTTGACCTCCACGATGGCGACCAGCTTCTCGGTGCCGTCGAAGGGAAACGCGATCGCCGCGCACCGGCCGGGGTTGATGGCCTGGACCGTTGCCTCGATGTCGTCGGGAGAATGGTTGCGGCCGTAGACGATCAACAGATCCTTGATGCGGCCGACGATGAAAAGTTCACCGTCGGAGAAGAATCCGGAGTCTCCGGTCCGCAGCCACGGCCCCTGCGGGGTGCCCGGCGACGGGTCGACGATCTGCGCGCCGAACGTGCGGGCACTGTCTTCGGGCTTCTGCCAATAGCCCGACGCGATGTTGCCGCCGTGCACCCAGATTTCGCCGACGGTTCCTTCCGGGCACTCCAGGCCGGTGTCGGCATCGACGATGCGCACCGAAAGCGACTGCGGGGCACCGTAACTGACCAAGGCTGTGCCGGTGCCGTTCTCGACGCGCTCCGCCTGACCGTCGGGCAGCTTCTTGGCGTCGAACTCGACGATCTCCGGCGGGTCACCCACCTTGCGGGTCGCGATGTACACCACCGCTTCGGCCATCCCGTAGGCGGGCCGTAATGCTTTGGCCGGGAAGCCGAATGGGGCGAACCGGTCGGCGAATCGCTTGAGGGTGGCGGGCTGCACCCGCTCGCTGCCGTTGAGGATGGTGTGCACACCGCTGAGGTCACGCCCGGCCAGGTCCTCGTCGGACGTCTTGCGCACAGCGATGTCGAACGCGAAATTCGGCCCGGCCGAGATCGTGTTGCCGTAGCGGGCCAACAACTGCGTCCAGCGCGCGGGGCGCTGCAAGAACCCCACCGGACTGGTCAGCACGGTGTGCCTGCCGGCCAGGATCGGCATGATGGCGCCCAGCAGCAAGCCCATGTCGTGGTAGAGCGGCAGCCACGACACGACGGTGAGGTCTGCCGGCGGCGCGCCTCCCTCGTTGACGAAGAAGTCGGCCATGATCTGGCCGAAGTTCGCGGCGACGTTGTCGTTGGAGACCGTGACGCCGGCGGGAGTGCGGGTGGAGCCTGAGGTGTACTGCAGATACGACGTCGCCGCTCCCTGGTCACCGGTGCTGCGCGCCGGCCGCGACGACGGCGGGCGGGAATCCAGATCCAGCAGGTCGACTTCGACGATCGCCGGCGCGTTCTGTCCGACGTGCGGGTCGACGCTCTCCTTGACGTTGGCCACGGCCGCCGACGTCGTGAGGATGACCGCGGGCGCGGTGTCGGCGAGCACCGCCGTGGTCCGCTCGTCGTGGGCGCCGCCGTAGGGAACCGACAGCGGCACCCCGATGAAACCGGCCTGCAACGCCCCGAGGAAGCCGACGACGTATTCGAGTCCCTGCGGCGCCAGGATCAGCGCCCGGTCACCCGGCGCCCCCGACTTCTTCAGCACCTCGGCGACATTCAACGTGCGCCGATACAACTTCGCCCAGGTCAGCGATTCTTCGGCGCCTTCCCAGTCCTGGTCGTAGTCGATGTAGGTGATCGCGGCGCCGTTGGGGTTCAGACTCGCGCGTTCGCGCAGCACGGCAGGGATCGAAGAGCCAACCACGGCTGGCAACACTACCTGCCGCCGCCGTACCGCCGCGGTCGCTTTGCCCGAAGTCGGACATCCCCGGCACCCGGCAACCGCGCAAACGTCGGCGCGTTGCTCCCCGGCGACACGGCTTTGAACAGGAAGGATGTGTTTCCAAGCGCGAGGCAGCGCGAGACGCGACGACAAGGCGGTACGGACAGTGCGCCACCGGCAGGTCACTCCGGTAGCCGTCATCGGCATGGCCTGTCGGCTGCCCGCCGGCATCGATTCCCCCGACGAGTTCTGGGATGCGTTGCTGCGCGGCGACGACCTGATCACCACAGTGCCCGCCGACCGCTGGGACGCCGAGGACTACTACGACCCCGAACCGGGGATGACAGATCGGTCGGTGTCGCGCTGGGGCGGTTTCTTGGACGATGTCGCCGGCTTCGATCCCGACTTCTTCGGGATCAGCGAGCGTGAGGCGACCGCGATCGACCCGCAGCACCGGCTGCTCATGCAGACCTCGTGGGAAGCGTTGGAGCACGCCGGATTGCCGCCGAAGTCCCTGGCCGACTCGCCGACCGGCGTGTTCGTCGGACTGTGCCACGACGACTACGCCCACGTCACCGACGCGGCCGGGGCGCTGGGCGACGCCTACGGGTTCACCGGCACCGCGATGAGCATGGCCGCCGGCCGGGTCTCCTACGCACTGGGCCTGCGCGGCCCGTCGCTGACTGTGGACACCGCATGCTCGTCGAGCCTGGTGGCGCTGCACCTGGCGTGCCGCAGTCTGCATGAGCACGAGAGCGACCTGGCCCTGGCCGGCGGTTGCATGGTGATGCTGGAACCACAGCTGTTCGCCTCGGCCTCCGGGCAGGGCATGCTCTCCCCCACCGGGCGTTGCCGACCGTTCGACGCCGCCGCCGACGGGTTCGTCCGTTCCGAGGCGTGCGCGGTCGTGTCGTTGAAGCGGCTGCCCGACGCGATACGTGACGGTGACCGGATCCTGGCCGTGGTGCGCGGTACGGCGATCAACCAGGATGGCCGCACCGACACCATCACCACTCCCTCGTTGGACGCACAAGTCGCCGCCTACCACGCGGCCTTGCTCGCCGCGGGTGTGGACGCCGACACCGTCGGTCTGATCGAGGCGCACGGTACCGGCACACCGGTCGGTGACCCCATCGAATTCCGCAGTCTGGCAACGGTTTACGGTACACCCGGGCACCGCTGTGCGCTGGGCTCGGCGAAGGGCAACCTCGGCCACACCGAGGCAGCCGCCGGAGCGGTCGGGCTGGTGAAAGCGATTCTGTCCCTGCGGCACGGCGTGATACCGCCGATGGCGAATTTCACCCGACTGCCCGACGAGCTCGCCGCCGTCGACACCGGGCTCTTTGTGCCGCAACGGATTACCACCTGGCCGGGACAAGGTCCGCGGCGTGCTGCGTTGTCGTCGTACGGCATGTCGGGGACCAACGCGCACGCCATCCTCGAGCAGGCACCGCCAGTCGCCGACGAGCCGATCATCCGGCCCGTGCCGCAGCCGCGGTTGTTCGCGATCTCGGCCGGCTCCCCCGCGGCCTTGCGAGAGACCGCACACCGACTGGCCGACTGGGTGGACCAGAAGCAGCCCGCGGCCCAGGACCTGGCCTACACCCTGGGACGGCGGCGCGCTCACCGCCCGGTGCGCATCGCGGTGCCGGCCTGCGACACCGGAGAGCTGATCGCGCGGTTGCGTGAATTCGCCGACGGCGACGTCGCCCCGGCCGCCGCCGTCGGGCTCGACGACCGCGGTCCGGTATGGGTGTTTTCCGGGCAAGGCTCGCAGTGGGCGGGTATGGGCGCCGACCTGTTAATCAACGAGCCGGCGTTCGCGGCGGCGGTGGCGGCCGCCGAACCGCTCATCGCCGCCGAATCCGGCTTCTCGGTGACCGCCGCCATGACCGACCCGCAGACCGTTGCCGGCATCGACCGGGTGCAGCCGACGCTGTTCGCCATGCAGGTCGCACTGGCCGCGGCCATGAAGTCGCACGGCGTCCGGCCCGCGGCCGTGATCGGGCATTCACTGGGCGAAGTGTCGGCAGCCGTTGTGGCGGGCGCACTTTCGGTCGAAGACGGGATCCGGGTGATCTGCCGTCGCTCCCGGTTGTGCCTGACGCTGGCCGGCACCGGGGCGATGGCGGCCGTCGAATTGCCCGCCGCACAAGTCCGCGAGGAACTTGCCAGGCGCGGCGTCAAAGACGTGGTGATCGCCGTGGTGGCCGCACCGCATTCCACCGTGATCGGCGGCGCGGCCGACGCGGTCCGCGAGCTGATCGGGGCGTGGGAGAAGCGCGACGTCATGGCCCGCGAGGTCGCCGTCGACGTGGCCTCCCACACGCCGCACGTGGCTCCGATACTCGACGAGCTCACCGATCTGCTGGCCGATCTGAAACCGCGGCCCCCGCAGCTGCCCTACTACTCGGCGACGCTGTTCGATCCCCGCGAACGGCCGGTCTGCGACGCCCGCTACTGGGTGGACAACCTGCGGCACGCCGTGCGGTTCTCCGCTGCGGTCAAGGCCGCGCTGGAGGACGGACACCGGGTGTTCGGCGAACTGTCCCCGCACCCCCTGCTGACCCGTGCCGTCGAACAGACCGCGCAGAGCCTGGACATGCAGGTGGCCGCGATCGCCGCGATGCGCCGCGACGTGACCGGCCCATCCGGGCTGCACGCGATGGCGGCCGATCTGCACGCCGCCGGTGCCGGTCCCGATTTCGCGGAGTTGTGTCCCGAGGGCCGGTTGGTGGATGCGCCGCTGCCGGTGTGGGCGAACCGGCGCCTGCTGCTCACCGCCGCGACGCGGGGCCCGGCCAAAGCCAATACCGTTGCCGCACATCCACTTCTGGGTGCCCACGTGCAACTCATGGAAGAACCCGAGCGGCACGCCTGGCAGGCCGAGGTCGGCACCACGACGTTGCCGTGGCTGAGCGATCACCGGATCAACGGCGTGCCCGCGCTTCCGGGCGCGGCCTATTGCGAGATGGCGCTGACCGCGGCCGCCACGATGCTGGGTGCGCAGACCGAGATCCGCGATGTCCGGTTCGAACGGATGCTGTTACTGGACGACGAGACCCGGGTGGGCTCAGTCGCGGTGGTCGAGTCCGGCGACGAAGCCACCTTCGTGGTGCAGACCGAATCCGGGGGCGAAAGGATCCGGCGGGCCTCGGCCATGCTGCGGCGCAGCGACGACGACCGGCCCCCCGCCCACGACCTGGACACGCTGCTGGCCGAACACCCTTGCCGCGTCGAGGGCGACCAGTTACGAGAGTGGTTCGCTGGCAGGGGAATTCAGTTCGGGCCGGCGTTCGCGGGTTTGGCCGCGGCGCACCTCGCCGATGGCGCGGTCGGCACCGTCCTGGGCGAGATCGTCGCGACCCGGCCGATCCGCACCCATCAATCGGGCTACGCGATACACCCCGCGCTGCTGGACGCCTGCTTTCAATCGGTGGCAGCCCATCCCGCGGTGCGCGGCGTGGGCAACGGCGGGTTGCTGGTGCCCCTCGGCGTGCGCCGACTCCGCGCCTTCGGCGTGGCGCGTAACGCGCGTTACTGCCTCACCACGGTGACGGTCTGCGGCGGCGAAGTCGAAGCCGACATCGACGTCACCGACGAGCACGGGGACATGCTGTTGGTGATACGTGGACTACTGATGGGCACCGGGCGCTCCGAAACCGCCGACCGCGACCGGCTGTTGAGTGAGCGACTGTCGACCATCGAGTGGCGACGCCGCGAACCGCCCTCACCCACAGCCACCGCTGAAAGCTGGTTGCTGATAACCCTTTCCGGCGACGACCCGTTCGCAACGGACCTCGCGGCGATGTTGCGCCGGCGTGGCGCGCGATGCACCGCCATGCGCTGGGTCGGAGACCCCGCGGAACTGCGCCGCCAGCTGAACGTCGGCGACGTGCGCGGGGTGGTCGTGGTCGCCGGACGGGCAAGTTCAGATCCGGTGGCCGTCGATCGCGTTCGGCATCTGATCCGCATCGCCGGTGAACTCCCCGGTGCCCGCGACGAAGCACCCAGGCTCTACCTGATCAGCACAAACGCCCAACCGGTCCGGCCCGACGACCCCGTCGACCTCGGCCAGGCCGGCCTGCGCGGCCTGTCGCGGGTGATCGGCGCCGAGCACCCCTATCTACGTGCCACCCAGATCGACGTCGACCGCGGCACTCATCCGGACCACGTTGCCGGCGAACTACTCGCGGACACCACCGAAGACGAGACCGCGTGGCGCAGCGGCGAATGGCTGACCGCACGCTTGTGTCCGGCGCCGCTGCGTCCCGAGGAACGGATGACCGCGGTAGTCGACCACGCGGACGGCGGTCTGCGCGTGCGGGTCCGCACCCCGGGTGACCTGCAGACCGTGGAGTGCGTCAAGGTCGACCGGAAGCCGCCGGGCGCCGGACAGATCGAGGTCGCGGTCCGCGCATCCAGCGTCAACTTCGCCGACGTGCTCGCGGCGTTCGGACGCTACCCGTCCTTCGACGGGACACCACCCCAGCTCGGCCTCGACTTCGTCGGGGTGGTGAGCGCGGTCGGACCCGATGTCACCGACCACCGGGTCGGCGACCGGGTCGGCGGTATGGCGCCGGGCGGTTGCTGGGGAACGTTCGTCACCTGTGATGCGGCCCTGGCCGCAAAACTTCCCACCGACCTGAGCGACGGCGATGCCGCCGCGGTCACCACCGCATACGCCACCGCCTGGTACGCGTTGAACGAACTGGCCCGCATCCGCGCAGCCGACAATGTGCTCATCCACTCCGCGACCGGAGGCGTCGGCCAGGCGGCGATCGCGATCGCCAGCGCCTTCGGCGCCGAAGTGTTCGCCACCGCCGGCAGCCCGGAGCGCCGGAACTTGTTGCGCGACATGGGCATCAAGCATGTCTACGACTCCCGCAGCACCGACTTCGCCGCGCAGATCCGCGCCGACACCGACGGCTACGGCGTCGACGTCATCCTCAACTCATTGACCGGCGCGGCCCAGCGCGCCGGCCTCGACCTGTTGTCCTTCGGCGGGCGGTTCGTCGAGATCGGCAAGCGCGACATCTACGCCGACAGCCGCCTGGGCCTTTTCTCGTTGCGGCGCAACATATCCCTGCACGCCGTCGACCTGGCCCTGATGAGCGTCACCCATCCGCGCCGGCTGGGTGCTGTGTTGAAAGACGTATACCGGCTCGTCGCGGACGGTTGCCTGGCGCCGCCGTCGCGGACCCACTACCCACTTGCCGACGCGGCCGAAGTGATTCGTGCCATGAGCGCCGCCGAGCACACCGGCAAGCTCGTCCTCGACGTTTCCCATGCTGAGCACAGCACCGTGCTGGTTCCCCCCGAACAGGTCCCGGTGTTCCGGCCCGACGGCTCCTACGTCGTCACCGGCGGTCTCGGTGGCCTCGGACTCTTCCTCGCCGAACAGATGGCCGCCGCCGGCGCGGGGCGCATCGTGCTCAACTCCCGCTCGCGGACGACCCGAAAGGCGTCGGAGACAATCGAATTGGTCAGATCCACCGGCGCCGACGTGGTGGTCGAGTGCGGCGACATCGCCCACCCCGACACCGCGGCCCGGCTGGTCGCCGCGGCAACCGCCACCGGTCTGCCGTTGCGGGGTGTGTTGCACGCCGCCGGGGTGGTCGACGACGCCACGTTGACCAACATCACCGACGAGCTGTTGGAGCGGGACTGGGTTCCGAAGGTGCATGGCGCGTGGAACCTGCATCACGCCAGCGCATCTGCGGACCTGGACTGGTTCTGCTCGTTCTCCTCGGCTGCGGCCTTGCTGGGTTCGGCGGGACAGGGCGCCTACGCCGCGGCCAACAGCTGGCTGGACGCCTTCGCCCACTGGCAGCGAGCCCAGGGTCGGCGGGCCGTGACCGTCGCGTGGGGAGCCTGGGCCGAGATCGGTCGCGGCGCGGCCCTAGCCGACAGCGGTGAGACGACGATGATCACCCCGGACGAAGGTGCCTACGCCTTCGAAAGCCTGTTGCGCCATACCCGTTGCTACTCCGGATATTTCCCGTTCAGCTCCGCTTCAACTGTCGGGTCGCCCTGGCTCACCGCGCTGGCAGCACGCAGTCGGTTCGCCGAATTGCTCTGTGCCGCAACACCGAGCCGGCGATGCGGCGGATCGGAGTTCCGCACCGAACTGATGGCGCTGCCGACCGAGGAATGGCACGACCGGCTTCGGCAGTTGGTATCCGAGCAGATCGGCGACATCCTGCGCCGCAGCGTGGACCCGGATCGGCCGCTGTCGGACTACGGTCTGGATTCGCTGGGAAATCTGGAAGTACGCACCCGGCTCGAGACGGAGACCGGTATTCGGTTGCGCTCCACCGACATCACCACGGTCCGTGATCTCGCCCAGCGGCTGGGCCAGAAACTCGCCCTGACCCACGACGCTCCGGTGTCAATGTGAGGGTCGGCCGCCGCCACGAAATACCCTGAACTGTCGGCACTGCCCGAGGAGCGAATTTGGTCGTCATGGGCCACCTGGGTCTCGGGACAATCAGTGACTGGATCCCCGAACCCGGTTCCGTCTGGTCGTGGCACGCGACGGCGGCGTGCCGGCAAGCGGTGCGGCAGGCGCCGATCAGCGTCGTCCCCCCGAGTTACATCCAGGCCCGGCATCTGCGCTGTTTCCGGCAACAGCAGATTCGCGGTCTGGACATGTCGCGGCTGCTGGTGATCGCGTTCGACATCGGGGGCCAGTGCGACATCCGCGCGATGACCTATGTCTTCAACGCCCATCTGCGCCGGCACGACACCTATCGCAGCTGGTTCGAATTCACCGATACCGGGCACATCGTCCGGCACACCATCGCCGATCCGGAAGCCATCGAACTCATCCCGGCCGAACAGGGCGAGCTCACGGCCAGGCAATGGCAGGAACATCTGCTTACCACGCCGAACCCGCTGGAATGGGACTGCTTCCGCTTCGCGATCATCCAGCGCGACGACCATTTCACCGTCTGCGTCAGTGTCGACCACCTGCACGTCGACCCGATGTTCATCGGCGATGTCTTCTGGGAGATCCGGGCGATGTACAACGCGCTGATGGACGGCGACGGTCCCATCGCCCTGCCGCCGGCCGGGAGCTACGCCGACTACTGCTTACGGGAGCGCGCCTACACCGCGGCGCTGACGCTGGATTCCCCGGACGTGCGGCAGTGGATCGAGTTCTTCGAGGACAACGACGGACACCTGCCGACCTTTCCGTTGCCCCTGGGTGACACGTCCGTACCGGCCGGCGGTGAGCTGCTCTCGGTGCGACTGCTCGACGCCGACCAGACCGCCGGCTTCGAGTCCGCCTGCACCGCGGCCGGTGCCCGCTTCAGCGGTGGCGTGTTCGCGTGTGCCGCGCTCACCGAGTACGAACTGGTCGGATCGCGGACGTATCACGCCCTCACCCCCGTCGGGACCCGCAGCACAGCGGCTGAGTTCCGCACGACCGGATGGTTCATCGGTCACGTTCCGTTTGCCGTCCCGGTCGCCGCGTCGTTCGGCGAGACCGCCCGCGGCGCCCAGACGGCGTTCGATGCCCGCAGTCACCTGGCCCATGTCCCGTTCGAACGGATCCTGGAACTCGCTCCCTGGCTGCACGCGCCGCCCGCGCACCACAGCTTCCCGATGCTGTCGTTCCTGGACGCCGGCGTCCCGCCGCTGTCCGCGGTGATCGCCACCCAGCTGGACCGGATGAACACCCGGGCCTTCAGCGACGGCCGCATCGCCGCGCGAGTCTGCATGTGGGTCAACAAGTTCCACGAGGAAACCACCGTGACCGCCTCTTTTCCCAGCAATCCGGTCGCCTACGAGTCGATCGCGCGGTACCTGCAGACGATGAAATCGGTCTACGTCCGGCTGGCCGAGGGACGCCTCAGCACCCATTCGCCGAGTGTGAATCTCGTGACGTGACACGCCGGTGAACCGTCGCCAGGTTCACTCTCGCCGCCCGGGAAAACAGTAGGAAGGGTGCGATCTGCCCGCGCCGCGCCAGACCCCGCACGAGCCCCGGCCCTGAACCGCGCCGACGCCATGAGCTGGGACTTCGCCATCCCGCGGCGGTCAACACCCGCCCGCTGAAGCGTCCCGTCGCCGTCGGCGTCGGCATCTTTTTTTGTACGTCCGCACGATTTTCCCAAGTGAGACCACGCAACCGGCTACGCTGCTGATCGCCACCTCTGACAATTCAGCGTGGGGACAGAGGGGCACGTCTGCTGCTGCGGCTCGTCTCATAGCGGACAGCCTGGAAGATCGCCCGCCGAAGCGGGCTCGACGCGGTGTTGAGGAGTTGAAGAAGAACCGTGGATAAGACGCGCGTGACGCCGGTTGCTGTGATTGGGATGGCATGCCGCCTGCCGGGGGGCATCGATTCACCGACGCAGCTGTGGGAGGCGTTGCTGCGTGGCGAGGATTTCGTCACCGAGGTTCCCCCCGACCGCTGGGACATCGACGAATACTACGACCCCGAGCCTGGTGTGCCGGGACGTTCCCACTGCAAGTGGGGCGCCTTCATGGACAACCTCGGTGACTTCGATCCCGAATTCTTCAACCTTCCGGAAAACGAAGCCGTCGCCATGGACCCCCAGCACCGTTTGCTGCTGGAGACGTCCTGGGAGGCCATGGAGCACGCCGGTCTGACCCCCGCTCAGCTGGCCGATTCGCTGACCGGCGTCTACGTCGGGTTCACGCACGCCGACTACCAATTCGTGCAGGCCGAGACCGGCACCTTGGAAGGCCCCTACGGCAACACCGGGACCAACTCCTGCATGGCCTCTGGACGGGTCTCCTATGCGCTGGGTCTGCGCGGCCCGGCCGTGACCGTGGACACCGCGTGCTCGTCCGGCCTGTTCGCCGCCCACCTGGCCGCCCGCAGCCTCAATGAGGGGGAAACCGACCTGGCGTTCGCCGGCGGCGTCTACGCGATGCTGGAACCGCGCCGGTTCGCCTCGGGTTCGGCCAACGGCATGCTGTCGCGCACCGGCCGCTGCCACGCCTTCGACGTCGAAGCCGACGGCTTCGTCTCCGGCGAGGGCGTGGTCGTGCTGCTGCTCAAGCGCCTGCCGGACGCGCAGCGTGACGGCGACCGGATCTGGGCCGTCATCCGCGGCACCGCCGCCAACCAGGACGGTCACACGGTCAACATCGTGACACCGTCGGCCGACGCGCAGGAAGCCGTCTACCGTGCGGCGCTGACCGCCGGCGACGTGGACCCCGCCACCGTCGGCATGGTCGAAGCGCACGGCACCGGTACGCCCGTCGGCGACCCGTTGGAATATTCCAGCCTGGCCGCGGTCTACGGCATCGAGGAACCTTGCGCCCTCGGCTCGGTGAAGACCAACTTCGGCCACACCCAGTCCACCGCGGGTGCGCTGGGATTGCTGAAGGCGGTTCTGGCGGTACAGCACGGCGTGGTCCCGCAGAACCTGCACTTCAACACGATGCCCGAGCAAATGGCCGAGATCGAGACCAATCTCTTTGTGGCGCAGGATGTTACGCCGTGGCCGTCGCGTCAGGAGGGCACCCCGCGGCGGGCCGCGGTGTCGTCGTACGGCATGTCGGGCACCAATGTGCACGCCATCGTGGAACAAGCACCCGAGCCGGGCGCCACGCAAGCAACCGGCGCGGTCACCGGCCTGGACGGCGTCCTGGTCTTCCCGCTTTCGGCGAGTTCGGAGGACGCACTGCGCGTCACCGCGGCGCGGTTGGCCGACTGGGTGGACGCACAGCAGGACCTGAACATCTCGGATCTGGCCTACACGCTGGCGCGCCGGCGCGGACACCGGTCGGTGCGCACCGCCGTGCTGGCCGGCACCGCCACCGAGCTGCGCGATGCGTTGCGGGAAATCGCCGACGGTGAGGTCCCCTACCCGGCCGCGGTCGGTTCGGACAAGGGACCGGTCTGGGTGTTCTCCGGGCAGGGTTCGCAATGGGCGGAGATGGGCAAGGACCTGCTGGCCAGCGAGCCGGTGTTCGCCACCAAGATCGCCGAGATCGAGCCGCTGATCGCCGCCGAGTCGGGATTCTCGGTGACCGAGGCGATGACCTCGCCGGAGAAGGTGAGCGGCATCGACCGCGTCCAGCCGACCCTGTTCGCCATGCAGGTCGCGCTGGCCGCCGCGATGAAGGAGTACGGGGCGCAACCCGGTGCGGTGATCGGGCACTCGCTCGGCGAATCCGCAGCCGCCGTCGTCGCCGGGGCGCTGTCGCTGGAAGACGGCGTCAAGGTGATCTGCCGGCGCTCCAAGCTGATGACCCGCATCGCCGGTGCCGGGGCCATGGCGTCGGTGGAACTGCCTGCCCAGCAAGTGTTTTCGGAGTTGTTGGGTAGCGGCATCGACGATGTGACCGTCGCCGTCGTGGCCTCGCCGCAGTCCACCGTGATCGGCGGTGCCACCGAGCGGGTGCGCGAGCTGATCGCCTCCTGGGAGGAGCGCGACGTGATGGCCCGCGAGGTGGCCGTCGACGTGGCCTCGCACTCCCCGCAGGTCGAACCGATCCTGGACGACCTGACCGAGGCGCTGGCCGACATCGAAGCGCTCGAACCCGAGGTGCCCTACTACTCGGCGACGTTGTTCGATCCGCGGGAAGAGCCCTACTGCGACGCCTACTACTGGGCCGACAACCTGCGCCACACCGTGCGGTTCTCGGCCGCGGTGCAGGCCGCGCTGGAAGACGGCTTCCGGGTCTTCGCCGAGCTGTCGCCGCACCCGCTGCTCACCCACGCGGTCGACCAGACCGCCCGCGGCCTGGACATGTCGGCCGCCGCCCTGGCCGCGATGCGTCGACGCGAACTGGGGGCACCTCCCGCTTGCGGGGGACCGCTGCCGCACGGGCTGCGCGGACTCATCGGCGACCTCTATGCCGCCGGCGCGGCCCTGGACTTCGCCGCGCTCTACCCCGCCGGGAACCTGGTCGACGCGACCCTGCCGGTCTGGAACCATCGCCGCCTGATGCTGCTGGAAAGCACCGACCGCCTGGCCCACACCCACGCCGTCGCTGTCCACCCGCTGCTGGGCTCGCACGTGCGGCTGCCCGAGGAACCCGAGCGCCACGTCTGGCAGGGTGACGTCGGCACCGAGGCGCTGCCCTGGCTGGGTGACCACCAAATCCACGGCGCCCCAGCACTTCCCGGCGCTGCCTACTGCGAGATGGCGCTGTCCGCGGCCCACACGGTGCTGGGCGAAAACGCCGAAGTCCGCGACGTCCGCTTCGAGCGACTGCTGCTGCTCGACGAGCAGAGCCCGGTCGGGGCGACCGCGACCGTCGAGGCACCTGACGTCGTGCCGTTCGTGGTGGAGACGAACGAGGGCGGGGAACGTTCGCGGCGCGCGTCGGCGACGCTGCATGCAGCCGACGACGAGGAACCGGCAGTCCACGACATCGAGGCGCTGCTGGCGACGCACGCCAGCGCGGCCGAGGGCGACGACCTGCGCGACGAGTTCGACGAGCGCGGCATCCAGTACGGACCGGCCTTCGGCGGGCTGGTCTCGGCGCACACCGCCGAAGCCGGCGGGGACACCGTGCTCGCCGAGGTGGCCGTGCCCAGCTCGATCCGCTCCCAGCAACGCGCCTACGGCGTGCATCCGGCCCTCCTGGACGCCTGCTTCCAGTCGGTGGCCGCGCACCCCAGCGTCCGCTCAGCCGGCGGCGGCCTGTTGTTGCCGCTGGGTGTCGGCCGGCTGCGCGCCTACGGCCCGGCCCGCAACGCCCGCTACTGCCTGACGACGGTGACCCGCGGCGAAGCCGGCGTCAACGAGCTGGTCGCCGACATCGACATCCTCGACGAGCACGGCACGGTGCTGCTCGCGGTGCGCGGCCTGCAGATGGGCACCGGCGCCTCGGCGAGCAGCGAACGCGACCGCGTCCTGAGCGAGCGGCTGCTCACCATCGAGTGGCAGCAGCGCGACCTACCCGACAAGGCCGTGACCGAGCCCGGCACGTGGCTGCTGATCAGCACGTCGGAAGCCGCCGACATGACGGCCACTCAGCTGACCGACGCGTTGAAGGTGCACGACGCCGACACCACGACATTGTTCTGGCCGCTGCGAGCCGCCGACCACGAGACCCAGGCCGGTCGCCTGCGCGAGCACCTCAACGCGAGCGCCTGCCACGGCGTCGTCGTCGTCACCGCACCCGACCACGGCGACCCGGAACCCGGATCCGGTACGCGCGGCAGCGAGTACGTCGAGCACCTGGTGCGGATCGCGCGCGAGCTGCCCGAAATCATGGGTTACACCCCCCGGCTGTACGTGCTGACCCGAAACGCGCAGCCGGTGCTCAGCGACGACCGCGTCAACCTCGAGCAGGGCGGCCTGCGCGGTCTGCTGCGGGTCATCAGTGCCGAGCACCCGCATCTGAAGGTCACCCAGATCGACGTCGACGAGCAGACCGCCGCCGACCAGGTGGCCCGGCAACTGCTGCAGGCCGAGTCCGAAGAAGACGAGACGGCCTGGCGGCACGACGAGTGGTACACCGCGCGGCTCAACGCCACCCCGCTGGGACCCGACGAACGCCACACCACCGTCGTCGATCACCAGCACCACGGCATGCGCCTGCAGATCCGCACCCCCGGCGACCTGCAGACCTTGGAGTTCGCCGCGTTCGACCGGGTACCGCCCGGCCGCGGTGAGGTCGAGGTCGCCGTCAGCGCGTCCAGCATCAACTTCGCCGACGTCCTGGTCACCTTCGGGCGCTATCAGACGGTCGACGGACGGCAGCCGCAGCTGGGCACCGACTTCGCCGGCGTGGTGACCGCGGTCGGACCCGACGTCACCGACCTCAAGATCGGCGACCGGGTCGGCGGCACGTCCCCCAACGGGTGCTGGGCCACCTTCGTCACCTGCGACGCGCGCCTGGCCACGCCCATTCCCGACGGCCTGACCGACGTCGAGGCGGCCGCGGTCACCACTGCCTCGGCCACCGCCTGGTATGGCCTGCAGGACTTGGCCCGGATAAGGTCGGGCGACAAGGTGCTGATCCATTCCGCGACCGGCGGGGTGGGCCAGGCGGCCATTGCGATCGCGCGTGCCGCCGGGGCCGAGATCTACGCCACCGCGGGCAACGAGAAGCGTCGACAACTGTTGCGCGACATGGGAATCGAGCATGTCTACGACTCCCGCAGCGTCGAGTTCGCCGAGCAGATCCGCCGCGACACCGACGGCTACGGCGTGGACATCGTGCTCAACTCCGTCACCGGCGCCGCCCAGCTGGCCGGGATCAAGCTGCTGGCCCGCGGTGGACAGTTCGTCGAGATCGGCAAGCGCGACATCTACGCCGACACCAAGCTGGGGTTGTTCCCGTTCCGGCAGAACCTCTCGTTCCACGGTTTGGACCTGGGGTTGCTCTCGATCACCGACCCCGCCGCCCTGCGCGACCTGCTCAGCACGGTGTACAACGCGACCGCCGAGGGTGTGTTGCCGGTGCCCGAGTGCACCCGCTACCCGCTGGCCGACGCGGCCACCGCCATCCGGGTGATGGGTGCGGCCGAACACACCGGCAAGCTCATCCTGGAGATCCCCCATGCAGGCCGCAGCAGTGTGGTGCTGCCTCCGGAGCACTCCCAGGTCTTCCGCAGCGACGGCGCCTACATCATCACCGGCGGTCTGGGTGGTCTGGGGTTGTTCCTGGCCGAGAAGATGGCGGGAGCCGGTGCCGGCCGGATCGTGTTGAGCTCGCGATCCCAGCCGAGCCAGAAGGCGCTGGAAACCGTCGAATTGATCCGCGGCATCGGTTCGGACGTCGTGGTGGAGTGCGGCGACATCGCCGAACCGGACACCGCCGAGCGGCTGGTGATCGCTGCCACCGCCACCGGGCTGCCCCTGCGCGGGGTGCTGCACGGCGCCGCCGTCGTCGAGGACGCCGTCCTGTCCAACATCACCGACGAACTCGTCCGGCGCGACTGGGCACCGAAGGTTCACGGCGCGTGGCATCTGCACGAGGCAACCGCGGGCCATCAGCTGGACTGGTTCTGCTCGTTCTCGTCCGCGGCCGCCCTGGTGGGCTCGCCGGGTCAGGGCGCCTACGCGGCGGCCAACAGCTGGCTGGACGCGTTCACCCACTGGCGACGTGCCCAGGGGTTGCCGGCGACGTCGATCGCCTGGGGCGCCTGGGCCGAGATCGGGCGCGGCAGCACGTTCGCCGCGGAATCCGGTGAAGGTGACGCGATCGACCCGGACGAAGGCGCCTACGCGTTCGAGGCGTTGCTGCGCCACAACCGCGCCTACACCGGGTACGCCCCGGTGATCGGGTCGCCGTGGCTGACCGCCTTCGCGCAACGCAGCCCGTTCGCCGAATCGTTCAAGTCGGCAAGGGGCAAGTCCGGCGGTAGCAAGCTGCTGTCCAAGCTGATGGAGCTGCCTCGCGAAGAGTGGCCCGGTCAGCTGCGACGGCTGGTGTCCGAGCAGGTGAGCCTGATCCTGCGCCGCGCGGTCGACCCGGACTGGGCCCTGGCGGAGTACGGCCTGGATTCGCTGGGCAACCTCGAGTTGCGGACCCGCATCGAATCGGAGACGGGGGTACGGCTGCGCTCGTCGGATATCAGCACGGTGCGCGTCCTGGCCGACCACCTGACCGAGAAACTGGCTCCGGCACAGGACAATCCGGACTCGATCTGAAGGCGTGCCCGTGGCCGGGCGAACGCCGGGCAAACCTCGGGCAATCGGGGGCGGAAATTTTTTCGTTTTGACCGTGCCGACCAGCCGAAACGCCTAGCCTGATCAGTGCAGATCGGGCCGGCGCGGGCACGTTTCGCCGGTTCGGCGACGGTCGCCAGCAACCACGATCGCTGGTGACCGAATCGCCGTTCACCATCACGTTATGACTTCAAAACAGCAGCAGACAGTACGGCGGCGAGGTGCGTAGCGCCCACCGGGACCGGCCGTCCTAGCGGTCTGTCGCGCTTCCGAGCTGCTGTTTTAGGATCGAACACGGAGCTCTCCAGGTCACCGGGGAGCAATGTGATTGCAGTCACCTTCGCCGGAAAATTTTTGTACGTTCGCACGATTTTTCTACATGTGACGAACCGACCGGCTACGCTTCTGAATCGCGCTCGACGAAGTGGGCGTCGAAGTACGGGGGTCGGTGGGCGCGTTCACGGCTGCGGAACGACAGCAGCGCGGCGCGAAGTTCGACCAGGACTTTCCGAAGAGGTCTTGCAGCGCGGGTTAAGGAGTGACGTACGACCGTGGAGAAATCACACGCCACACCGGTTGCCGTCATTGGTCTGGCGTGCCGGTTGCCGGGCGGCATCAACTCACCCGACCTGCTGTGGCAGGCCCTCCTCCAAGGCGAGGACTTCGTCACCGAGGTACCTCTCGAGCGCTGGGACGTCGACGAGTACTACGACCCCGAACCCGGTGTGCCGGGGCGTTCGCACTGCAAATGGGGCGCGTTCCTGGACAACATCGGCGACTTCGACGCCGAGTTCTTCAACATCACCGAAAAAGAAGCGACGGCCATGGACCCGCAGCACCGGTTGCTGCTGGAAACCTCCTGGGAGGCCATGGAGCACGCCGGCCTGACCCCGCAGCAAATGCTCGACACCGCCACCGGGGTATTCATCGGCCTGAACCACGGCGACTACCAGTTCGTGCAGGCCGAGACCGGCACTCTGGAAGGGCCCTACGGCAACACCGGAACCAACTCGTGCATGGCTTCCGGACGGGTCTCCTATGCGCTGGGCCTGCGCGGCCCGTCGGTCACCGTCGACACCGCGTGCTCCTCGGGTTTGTTCGCCGCGCACCTCGCGTTCCGCAGCCTCAACGACGGCGAGAGCGACCTGGCGTTCGCCGGCGGGGTGTACGCGATGCTGGAACCGCGCCGGTTCGCCTCGGGTTCGGCCAACGGCATGCTCTCCCGGACCGGACGCTGCCACGCCTTCGACGTCGAGGCCGACGGCTTCGTCTCCGGCGAGGGCGCGGTCGTCCTGTTGCTCAAGCGTCTCGAAGACGCCCAGCGGGACGGTGACCGGATTCTGGCCGTGATGCGGGGTACCTCCGCAAACCAGGACGGTCACACCGTCAACATCGTGACCCCGTCGGTGGACGCCCAGGAGGCGGCCTACCGCGCCGCACTCGCAGCCGCCGACATCGATCCCAACACCGTCGGCATGGTCGAGGCGCACGGCACCGGCACACCGGTCGGCGACCCGGTCGAGTTCGCCAGCCTCGCTGCGGTCTACGGCACCGAGCGCCCCTGTGCGCTCGGGTCGGTGAAGACCAACTTCGGCCACACCCAGTCCACCGCGGGTGCGTTGGGGCTGATGAAAGCGGTCCTGTCCGTGCAGCACGGGGTGGTCCCGCAGAACCTGCACTTCAACACCATGCCGGACAAGATCGCCGAGATCGCAACCAATCTTTTTGTGGTGCAAGAGAACACGCCGTGGCCGTTGCGCGACGAGGGCGCCCCACGGCGGGCCGCGGTGTCGTCGTACGGCATGTCCGGCACCAACGTGCACGCGGTACTGGAACAAGCGCCCGAAACCCCGGCGCCCGATGCCGCGACCACCGCAACCGAGACGCACGGCGCCCTGGTGTTCCCGATCTCGGCCAGCTCCGAAGAAGCCCTGCGCAAGACCGCCGGGCAGCTCGCCGACTGGGTCGACGCGCAGCAGGACCTGAACATCTCGGACCTGGCCTACACCCTGGCCCGCCGGCGCGGGCACCGACCGGTGCGCACCGCCGCGGTAGCCGCAACCGCCACCGAGCTGCGGGACGCGTTGCGCGAGATCGCCGACTCGGAAACCCCATACCCGCCCGCGGTCGGGCAGGACGACAAGGGTCCGGTCTGGGTGTTCTCCGGCCAGGGTTCGCAGTGGGCCGAGATGGGCCGCGACCTGCTGGCAGCAGAGCCGGTGTTCGCGGCCAAGATCGCCGAGATCGAGCCGCTGATCGCCGCGGAGTCCGGCTTCTCGGTGACTGAGGCGATGACCGCACCGGAGAAGGTGAGCGGCATCGACCGGGTACAGCCGACCCTGTTCGCCATGCAGGTCGCCCTGGCCGCCACCATGAAGGACTACGGCGTGAGCCCGGGTGCGGTGATCGGGCACTCGCTCGGCGAGTCCGCTGCCGCCGTCGTCGCCGGTGCGTTGGCGCTGGAAGACGGCGTGAAGGTGATCTGCCGGCGCTCCAAGCTGATGACCCGCATCTCCGGTGCCGGGGCCATGGCGTCGGTGGAACTGCCCGCCCAACAGGTGCTGTCCGAACTGATGGCCCGCGGCGTCAACGATGCCGTCGTCGCGGTGGTCGCCTCCCCGCAGTCCACCGTGGTCGGCGGCGCCACCGAGACCGTGCGCGAGCTGGTCGCCGCGTGGGAAGAGCGCGACGTGATGGCCCGCGAGGTGGCTGTCGACGTCGCCTCGCACTCCCCGCAGGTCGATCCGATCCTCGACGACCTGACCGAGGCGCTGGCCGACATCGAAGCCCTGCAACCCGAGGTGCCCTACTACTCCGCGACGTCCTTCGACCCGCGCGAAGAGCCGTACTGCGACGCCTACTACTGGGCCGACAACCTGCGCCACACCGTCCGGTTCGCCGCGGCGGTGCAGGCCGCGCTGGAAGACGGTTTCCGGGTCTTCACCGAACTGTCCCCGCACCCGCTGCTCACCCACGCCGTCGATCAGACCGCCCGCGGCCTGGACATGTCGGCCGCCGCGCTGGCGGCGATGCGCCGCGAGCAACCGCTGCCGCACGGGCTGCGCGGGCTGGTCGGCGACCTGTACGCCGCGGGCGCCGCGGTCGACTTCGCGGTCCTCTACCCCGGCGGGCGTCTGGTGGACGCGACGCTGCCGGCCTGGAACCACCGCCGCCTGATGCTGCTGGAAAGCACCGACCGCCTGGCCCACACCCACGCCGTCGCCGTCCACCCGCTGCTGGGCTCGCACGTGCGGCTGCCCGAGGAACCCGAACGCCACGTCTGGCAGAGCGACATCGGCACCGAGGCGCTGCCCTGGCTGGACGACCACCAGATCCACGGCGCCCCAGCGCTTCCCGGCGCCGCCTACTGCGAAATGGCCCTGACCGCCGCCCGCACCGTGCTGGGCGACGCGTCGGAAGTCCGCGACGTCCGCTTCGAGCAGCTGCTGCTGCTCGACGAGGAAACACTCGTCGGCACCACCGCGACCGTCGACTCGCCCGGCGTGGTCCCGTTCGTGGTGGAGACGACCCACGAGGGGCAACGCACCCGGCGGGCATCGGCCGTGCTGCACGCGGTCGGGGAGGCCGACGCCGACGTGCCTCCGTCCTACGACATCCAGGCCCTGCTGGCCACCCACCAGACTTCGACCGACGGCGACGACCTGCGCCAGGACGCCGACCTGCGCGGCATTCAGTTCGGTCCGGCGTTTTGCGGCTTGGCCAGCGCCTCCACCTCGGACGCGGAAGACTCCGTGCTCGCCGAGGTGGGATTGCCGGTCGCGATCCGCTCCCAGCAGGGCGGCTATGGGATACATCCGGCGCTGCTGGACGCCTGCTTCCAGTCGGTGGCGGCGCACCCGGCCGTCCGCAACCTCGGGGGTCTGCTGCTGCCGTTGGGTGTCAGCCGGATTCGGGCCTGCGGCCCGGCCCGCAACGCGAGGTACTGCCACACCACGGTGACCCCGTCCGGAACCGGCGTGCAGGCCGACATCGACATCCTCGACGAGCACGGCGCCGTGCTGCTCGCGGTGCGCGGCCTGGAGATGGGCACCGGCACCTCGGCGAGCAGTGAAAGCGACCGCGTGCTGAGCGAGCGGCTGCTCACCATCGAATGGCAAGAACGTGAGTTGCCCGACAAGACCGTTACCGAACCGGGCAGCTGGTTGCTGGTCAGCACCTCCGAGGGTGCCGACATGCTGACTACCCAGCTGACCGATGCGCTCAAGATGCACGACGCGCAGAGCACGACGATGTCGTGGCCGCTGCACGGTGACCACGAAACCGAGGCGCAACGCCTGCGCGAACAATTCGAATCCGCTGCCTTCTCGGGATTGGTGGTGCTCACCGAACGGCAGAGCGGCACCGATGACTCCTCGATCGTCCGCGGTGCCGAGTACGTCAAACTCGCGGTTCGCATCGCCCGGGAACTGCCGGAGATAGTCGGGCAGTCACCCCGGCTCTACGTCCTGACCCGCAACGCTCAGACCGTGCTGAACCACGACGTGCCCAACCTCGAACAGGGTGGGCTGCGGGGACTGCTGCGGGTGATCGCCGCCGAGCACCCGCATCTCAAGGTCAGCTACATCGACCTCGACGACCAGACCGGTGCCGACAACGTGGCGCGTCAGCTGCTGCTGGGCACCGACGAGGACGAGACCGCCTGGCGCGACGACCAGTGGTACACCGCACGCCTGTACCCGAGTCCACTGCGACCGGAGGAACGTCACACCACCGTCGTCGACCACCGGGAACAGGGCATGCGGCTGCAGGTCCGCACGCCCGGTGACCTGCAGACGATGGAGTTCACCGCGTTCGACCGGGTCCCGCCGGGCCCGACCGAGATCGAGGTCTCGGTCACCGCATCGAGCATCAACTTCGCCGACGTGCTGGCGGCCTACGGCCGCTGCCCCACCTTCGACGGCAAGCAACCCCCGCTCGGCCTGGATTTCGCGGGCGTGGTGACCGCTGTCGGCTCGGACGTCACCGATCACAAAGTCGGCGACCACGTCGGCGGCCTGTCGCCGGACGGATGCTGGTCCACTTTCGTCACGTGTGACGCTCGTCTTGCCGTCACGCTGCCGGAGGGACTGACCGACGCGCAGGCTGCCGCGGTCACCACCGCCTCGGCCACCGCGTGGTACGGCCTGGAGGAACTGGCCCGGATCAGGGCCGGTGACAAGGTGCTGATCCACTCCGGTACCGGTGGGGTGGGCCAGGCGGCCATCGCGATCGCCCGCGCCGCCGGGGCCGAGATCTACGCCACCGCCGGCAGCGAGAAGCGTCGACAACTGTTGCGCGACATGGGAATCGAGCATGTGTACGACTCCCGCAGCGTCGAGTTCGCCGAGCAGATCCGCCGCGACACCGACGGCTACGGCGTGGACATCGTGCTCAACTCGGTCACCGGCGCCGCCCAGCTGGCCGGAATCAGACTGCTGGCCATGGGCGGGCGGTTCGTCGAGATCGGCAAGCGCGACATCTACGGCGACACCAAGGTCGGGCTGTTCCCGTTCCGGCAGAACCTCGCGTTCTTCGGCGTCGACCTGGCATTGATGTCGCGGACGCATCCCGCGCAGGTCCGTGGCCTGCTGAACACGGTGTACCGGCTGACCGCCGACGGAAAACTACCGTCGCCCGAGGCCACCAACTACCCGCTGGCCGAGGCCGCCACCGCGGTCCGGGTGATGGGTGCGGCCGAGCACACCGGCAAGTTGATCCTCGACGTGCCGCACACCGGTCGCAGCAGCGTGGTCATGCCGCCGGAGCAGGCCCACGTCTTCCGCGCCGACAGCTCCTACATCATCACCGGTGGTCTCGGTGGCCTCGGTCTGTTCCTGGCCGAGAAGATGGCGAACGCCGGTGCGGGCCGCATCGTGCTCAGTTCCCGGTCGCAGCCCAGCAAGCAGGCGCAGGAGACCATCGAGCTGATCCGCGCCATCGGCTGCGACGTGGTGGTGGAGTGCGGTGACATCGCCGAGGCGGGTACCGCCGACCGGTTGGTGGCCGCCGCCACCGCCACCGGGCTGCCGTTGCGCGGGGTGCTGCACGGGGCCGCGGTGGTCGAAGACGCCACGCTGCCCAACATCACCGACGAACTCGTCGAGCGGGACTGGACACCCAAGGTGTACGGCGCCTGGCACCTGCACCGGGCGACCACCGACCACGCACTGGACTGGTTCTGCTCGTTCTCCTCAGCCGCCGCGCTGGCCGGTTCACCCGGTCAAGGCGCCTACGCCGCGGCCAACAGCTGGCTGGATGCCTTCACCCTGTGGCGGCGCGCCCAGGGGCTGCCGGCCAGCTCGATCGCTTGGGGCGCATGGGGTGAGATCGGGCGCGGCAGCACGTTCGCCGAAACCTCCGGGGACGCGATCGACCCCGACGAAGGCGCCTACGCCTTCGAGGCACTGCTGCGGCACAACCGCCCGTACACCGGCTACGCTCCGGTCGTCGGATCGGCGTGGCTCACGGCGTTCGCGCAGCGCAGCCCGTTCGCCGAAGCGTTCAAGTCCGCCGGCAAGGGCCGCTCGGGCACCAGCCGGTTCCTTGCCGAGCTCGCGGAGTTGGACCAGGAAGAATGGCCCGCCCGGTTGCGCCGCATGATCTCCGAGCAAGTGAGCCTCATCTTGCGTCGCGCGGTCGACGTGGACCGACCGATCTCCGAGTTCGGGATGGACTCGCTGGGGAACCTGGAACTGCGCACTCACATCGAGTCCGAGGTCAAGATCCGGGTCACCACCACCGACATCACCACCATCCGCGGGCTGGCCGATCTGCTTTACGACGAATTGATGTCAAAAGGCGACATAGCAACACCCGCATGAGGTAAAACAGATCAAGCGCCGCTGTTCGACAGCTGGCTGATACGAGGAGGAACGTGTGATCATAGGTGGGGGATCCGCTGACGTCACGCTCGGCGTGGGAATTGTCTACGACTGGGAACCTGGTCCGGGTACCGTCGTGACCTGGAAGCCGACACCTGCGTCGATCGCAAAGGCCAAGCAAGCGCCGGTCGTCGACGCGCCGCCGAGTTTCATGCAGGCCGGCCACATGCGCGGTTACGTGGAATTCGGCGAGCGCGGGCTCGACTATTCCCGGCTGGTGATGGGCTCGTGGGAGATCCCCGGCAAGTGCGATATCCGCACTATGACGCACGTCATCAATGCCCACGTGCGCCGGCACGAAACTTATCGGAGCTGGTTCGAGTACAACGGCCCGAACGATATCGTCCGGCACAAAATTCAAAACCCGCGCGACATTCAACTCGCCCCGGTTCAGCACGGCGAGTTGACGCAGCCCGAATGGCGCAATCTCGTCGTCTCCACTCCGCCTCCGCTGGAATGGGACTGCTTCCGTTTCGGTCTGATTCAGCACGAAAATCACTGCTCGTTGTTCGCCATTGTGGACCACCTGCACTGCGACCCGGCCGTCGTTTCCTCGCTGTACGTCGAGATTCTGACGAATTACCGCGCGCTGCTCGAGGGCAAACCCCCACTGGTCATGCCCGAGCCCGGCAGCCACGACAACTTCTGCATCCGCGAGGCGAAGATGTCGGCCGAGATGACCTTGGACTCCCCCGATGTCCGCAAATGGATCGACTTCGCCGAGAACAACAACGGCGGACTGCCGGAGTTCCCATTGCCGCTGGGTGAGCAGACGTTGACCTGCGGTGGCGACATCCTGATTGAGAAGCTGCTGACCCCCGAGCAAACCGCGAAGTTCGAAGCTCGGTGCATGGCCGCCCAGGCCCGGTTCAGCGGTGGGCTGTTCGGCTGTGTCGCGCTGGCGCACTACGAACTGACCGGCCAGGAAACCTATTACGGAATGACTCCGGTCGACAAGCGCAATTCGCCCGAGGAATACCTTTCCATGGGCTGGTTCACCGGCGCGGTGCCTTATACCGTCGCCATCGACCCGAATTCCTTCGAGGAAACCGCCCGCTCTACCCAGGCGTCGTTCGACGACAACATGAGCATGGCGAATGTGCCCTACGAGCGCGTCCTGGAATTGGCGCCGTGGTTGAAGCGGAATTCGTCGCAGTTCTTCATGACGAATTACATGGACGCTGGTCTGCCGCCGCTTTCCGCGGTTGTCGCTACCGCGCTGAAAGGTGCGAATGCCACGGCCTACAACGACGGCAGAAACCCGGCTTACCTGTATTTCTCGGTAATCCGTCTGTTCGACGAGGTCTCCGTGATGGTGAACTTCCCGAACAACCCGGTCGCCCGCGAATCCGTCACCCGTTATCTCGAGGTGCTGAAGTCGGTGTTCGAGCGTGCCGCCGAGGGCCAGTTCGCGAACGCCGCAGTTCAGGTCGCTCAATAACGATCCGTTTACCCGGGTTCACGCTCCCGTCCTAGAAAGAATGCGGGAGCGTGAAACCGGAAAATGGTGGGCAAAAAGGTTTCGGATCGTACGTCGAGTATGAATTCGGAATTGCGCAAGGACGAATTGCCGCGCCAGCGAGCAAACTGGCGACAATTCCCCGTCCAGCGCCGGCCACCGGCCTGAGCCGGGACCTGAGAGCGCAAGCATATGTCGTCGGCAGCGCTGGCGTGGGCGTTTCGCAAAATTCGCGCACACCCGGTCGGCGGTCCCGCGGAAGGCGCGATCCGGCGCGCCGGGCCCCCGGGTGACAGGCTGGGACGGCCTTCGAATTTTTTGGTACGTTCGCACGAATTTTCCTCCTGCCCAGGACAAACCCGATACGCTGCTGAACGAACTGGGGGTGGCCCGGCGCGGGGCCCGACGGTCGCAGCGCCGCGGGCGACCCACCCCATGCCCTGAACAAATCCGCCGCCGAACGCCGCTGCGGGTCACTCGATTGGGCAGGGATATGGAAGGACGGGTAGACGACCATGGACAGGACGGGTGTCACCCCGGTTGCCGTCATCGGTATGGCGTGCCGGCTGCCGGGCGGCATCGACTCCCCTGAGCTGCTGTGGGAGGCGTTGCTCCGGGGCGACGACTTCGTCACCGAGGTCCCGTCGCACCGCTGGGACGTCGAGGAGTTCTACGACCCCGAACCCGGTGTCCCCGGCCGCACGGTCTGCAAGTGGGGCTCGTTTCTGGACGACGTCGCCGACTTCGACCCGGAGTTCTTCGGGATCACCGAGCGAGAAGCCACCGAGATGGACCCGCAGCACCGCTTGCTGCTGCAAACCGCCTGGGAGGCAATGGAACACGGCGGCCTGACCAGGAGCGCACTGACCAGCGTGCAGACCGGGGTGTTCGTCGGCCTGATGCACGACGACTACCTGTTCATGCACGCCGACGCCGACACCTTGAGCGGCCCCTACGGATACATGGGTAACAGTTTCGCAATGGGGTCCGGCCGGGTCTCCTACGCGATGGGACTGACCGGCCCGGCGATGACGGTCGACACCGCATGCTCGTCGGGGTTGTCCGCCGTCCACCTGGCCTGCCAGAGCCTGCACGACGGCGAGAGCGACATCGCCCTGGCCGGCGGCGCTTCGGTGACGCTGGAACCGCGCAAGGCCGCTTCGGGTTCGGCCATCGGGATGCTGTCGGCCACCGGGCACTGCCACGCGTTCGACGTGAAGGCCGACGGCTTCGTGTCCGGTGAGGGCGCGGTGATGCTGTTGCTCAAGCGTCTGGACGACGCCCAGCGCGACGGCGACCGGATTCTGGCCGTGGTGCGCGGTACCGCCGCCAACCAGGACGGTCGCACCGTCAACATCGTGACGCCGTCGCAGCCCGCGCAGGTCGCGGCGTACCGGGCGGCGCTGGCGGCGGGCGGTGTGGACCCCAGCACGGTCGGCATGGTCGAAGCCCACGGCACCGGCACCCCGATCGGTGACCCGATCGAGTACGCCAGCCTGGCCGAGGTCTACGGCGCCGACGGTCCGTGCGCGCTTGCCTCGGTCAAGACCAACTTCGGGCACACCCAGTCGGCCGCCGGAGCGCTGGGGCTGATGAAAGCGGTGCTGTCGGTGCAGCACGGCGTGATCCCGCAGAACCTGCACTTCACCAAGATGCCGGACAAGTTCGCCGATATCGAAACCAATCTGTTTGTGCCACAAGAGAACACGTTGTGGCCGATCGACGACTCGAAGACGCCACGACGGGCCGCGGTGTCCTCGTACGGCTTCTCCGGCACCAACGTGCATGCGGTGATCGAGCAGGCTCCCGCGCAAAAGGCGACCAAAGTCGTTGAGTCCGAGGCAGACACCCCCCTGCAGGGCGCGCTGGTCTTTCCGTTGTCGGCGACCTCGGAGGACGGACTCCGCCAGACCGCGGCCAGGCTCGCCGACTGGATCGACGACCAAGACGAACTCGACATCTCCGATCTGGCCTACACCCTGGCCCGGCGGCGTACTCCGCGTTCGGTGCGCACCGCGGTCATCGCCGAGGATCGCGCGCAGCTGACCGAGGCGCTACGTGCGGTTGCCACCGGCGACGCGCCCTACCCGCCGGCGACCGGGCAGGACGACAAGGGTCCGGTCTGGGTGTTCTCCGGGCAGGGTTCGCAGTGGGCCGAGATGGGGCGCGACCTGCTGATCACCGAGCCGGTGTTCGCGGCGAAGGTCGCCGAGATCGAACCGCTGATCGCCGCGGAGTCCGGCTTCTCGGTGACCGAGGCGATGACCGCACCGGAAAAGGTGACCGGCATCGACCGCGTCCAACCGACTTTGTTCGCCATGCAGGTTGCCCTGGCGGCGACGATGAAAGCCCACGGCGCCATCCCGGGCGCGGTCATCGGCCACTCGCTGGGCGAATCCGCCGCCGCCGTCGTCTCCGGCGCACTGTCGCTGCAGGACGGCGTCAAGGTCATCTGCCGGCGTTCCAAACTGATGACCCGCATCTCCGGTGCCGGCGCGATGGCCTCGGTGGAACTCCCCGCCGAGGAAGTGATCACGCAACTGGTGGCTCGCGGCATCAGTGACGTGGTGGTTGCCGTCGTCGCCTCTCCGCAGTCCACCGTGATCGGCGGGGCGACGCAGTCGGTGCGCGAACTGGTCGCCGCGTGGGAGGAGCGCGACGTGATGGCCCGCGAGGTGGCCGTCGACGTGGCCTCACACTCACCGCAGGTCGATCCGATCCTGGACGAACTCTACGAAGTGCTGGCCGATATCGAGCCGCTGCAGCCCGAGGTCCCGTACTACTCGGCGACCTCCTTCGATCCGCGCGAGGAGCCGTACTGCGACGCCGGCTACTGGGCCGACAACCTGCGCCACACCGTGCGTTTCGCGGCCGCCGTGCAGGCCGCGCTGGAAGACGGCTTCCGGGTATACACCGAGCTTTCCCCGCACCCGCTGCTCACCAATGCGGTCGACCAGACCGCCCGCGGCCTGGACAAGTCGGCCGCTGCGCTGGCGGGCATGCGGCGCGAGCAACCGCTGCCGCACGGCCTGCGGGGACTGCTGGGTGACCTGTACTCGGCCGGCGCCGCGGTGGACTTCTCGGTGCTCTATCCCGACGGCCGGCTGCTGGATGCGCCGCTGCCCGCCTGGAGCCAGCGTTCGCTGTTCCTGGCCACCAGCGGCTTGGATTCGGTCGCCCGTCGCAGCGCCCTGGTTCCCGCACATCCGCTGATGGGCGTGCATGTCCGGCTACCCGAAGAGCCCGAGCGGCACGTCTGGCAGGGCGAGGTCGGCACGGCGGCGCTGCCGTGGCTGGCCGATCACGAAATCCGTAACGCGGCAGCTTTGCCGGGCGCCGCCTACTGCGAGATGGCGCTGGTCGCGGCCCGCACCGTGCTGGGCGACGAGTCCGAAGTCCACGACCTGCGCTTCGAGCGCTCGCTGCGCCTCGACGACGTCACCCCCGTCGGCATCACCGCGACCTTCGAGGCACCCGACGTCGCCTCGTTCACGGTCGAAAGCAGCCAGGAAGGACGCTACGAGCGTCAGGCCACCGCCGTCCTGCACGCGGCCGACCCCGCCGACGAGCCGCAGGTGCACGACCTGACCGCGTTGCTGGCCAACCACCCGCGCGCGGTCGACAGCGACGAGATCCGTAGTTGGATGGGCAAGCGGGGTCACCGGCTGGGAGCGGCGTTCGCCGGGCTCGGCGGTGCCCACATCGCCGAGAACGCCGGCAACACAGTGCTCGCCGAGGTTTCGTTGCCGGGTCCGCTGCGCCCCCAACAGGGCACTTACGGGCTGGTGCATCCGGCGCTGCTGGATGCCTGTTTCCAGGCGGTGGCCGCCCATCCCAGTGTGGGCAGCGCGGTGAACGGCGGACTGCTGTTGCCGTTGAGCATCCGCCGGCTGCGGGCCTACGGTTCGGCCCGGCACGCCCGGTACTGCTATGCGACGGTGACGGCGTGCGGTGCCAATGGCGGCGCCAACACCATCGAGGCCGACTTGGACATCGTCGACGAGAGCGGCACCGTGCTGATGGCGGTGCGCGGACTGCAGCTGGGCACCGGCGCCTCCCCGGACAGCGAACGAAGCCGCGTCCTGGGTGAGCGGTTGCTGTCCGTCGAGTGGCAACAACGCGAGTTGCCCGACAAGCCGCTGACCGATCCCGGCTCCTGGCTGTTGGTCAGCATGTGTGAGGCCGCCGACCTGACGGCGACAGCGCTCACCGACTCGCTGAAGGTGCATGACGCGCAGGCCACCACGTTGTCGTGGCCGTTCGCCGGCGACCATGGGGTGCACGCCCAACAGCTGCGCAGCAAGTTGGAGGAAGGCGCATTCCATGGCGTGGTGCTGCTGACCGCCCCGCAGCACGATTCCGATCAGCAGTCCGCCGACCGGGGCATGCGGTACGTCGAGCATGTGGTGCGCATCGCCCGCGAGCTTCCGGAGCTGTTGGGTTCGCCGCCGCGGCTGTATGTGTTGACGCGCAACGCACAAACCGTGGTGGCCGAGGACCGGGCGAATCTCGAGCAGGGTGGCCTGCGGGGGCTGCTGCGGGTGATCAGCTCGGAAAACCCGCAGTTGAAGGTCACTTACGTCGACGTCGACGAAGCGACCGGCGCCGAGCAGGTGGCGCGCCAGTTGTTGCTGGCCACCGACGAGGACGAGACGGCGTGGCGCGACGACCAGTGGTACACGGCCCGGTTGCTGCCCACCCCCCTGCAACCCGAGGAACGCCACCGGACGGTCATCGACCACGAGCAAGCGGGGATGCGCCTGCAGATCCGCACCCCGGGCGACCTGGAGACGTTGGAGCTGGCCGCATTCGACCGGGTACCTCCCGGCCCCGGCGAGATCGAGGTCGCGGTCAGTGCGTCCAGCGTCAACTTCGCCGACGTGCTGGCCACCTTCGGCCGCTACCAGACCTTCGACGGGCGGTTGCCCGAACTGGGTCTGGACTTCAGCGGCGTGGTGACCGCTATCGGCCCGGACGTGACCGCCCACCAAGTGGGCGACCGGGTGGCCGGCCTGTCCAACAACGGTTGCTGGGCCACGTTCGTCACGTGCGATGCGCGGCTGGCCGCCGCCGTGCCGGACGGCATGACCGATGCCCAGGCGGCCGCGGCCACCACCGCCTACGCCACCGCCTGGTACGGGCTGCAGGACCTGGCGCGGATCCGGTCCGGGGACAAGGTGTTGATCCATTCGGCGACCGGCGGGGTGGGTCAGGCGGCAATCGCCATCGCACGCGCGGCCGGGGCGCAGATCTTCGCCACCGCCGGCAGCCCCGAGCGTCGAGAGATGTTGCGCGGCATGGGAATAGAGCACGTCTATGATTCCCGGAGCACCGAGTTCGCCGAGTCGATCCGGCGCGACACCGGTGGCTACGGCGTGGACATCGTGCTCAATTCCCTGACCGGCGCCGCCCAACAGGCCGGCATCAAACTGCTGGCGCTGGGCGGGCGGTTCATCGAGATCGGCAAACGCGACATCTACTCCAACACCCGGATGGAGTTGTTCCCGTTCCGGCAGAACCTGGCGTTCTACGGCGTGGATCTGGCGCTGATGGCCGAGAGCCACCCCGCGCAAGTACACGACTTGTTGAGCGCGGTGTACCGCCAACTCGCCGACGGCACCCTGCCGTCACCGGAGATCACCCATTACCCGATGGCCGACGCGGCCACCGCGATCCGGGTGATGGGCGCCGCCGAGCACACCGGCAAGTTGGTGCTCGACGTCCCGCATGTCGGGCGCAGCAGCGTGGTGATGCCCCCCGAGCAGGCCCCGGCGTTCCGAAGCGACGGCTCCTACATCATCACCGGCGGTCTCGGTGGCCTCGGGTTGTTCCTGGCCGAGAAGATGGCAGCAGCCGGCGCCGGCCGCATCGTGCTCACCTCCCGGTCGGCGCCCACCCAAAAGGCCTTGGAGACAATCGAACTGGTCCGCGCGATCGGATCCGACGTGGTGGTGGAATGTGGCGACATCGCCGAGCCCGGTACCGCCGAAAGGCTGGTCGCCACCGCCACCGCCACCGGCCTGCCGTTGCGCGGGGTGCTGCATGCGGCGGCCGTGGTGGAGGACGCCACGCTGCCCAACATCACCGAGGAGCTGATTCGCCGCGACTGGGCACCGAAGGTGCACGGGGCGTGGAATCTGCACGAGGCGATACAGGATCTGGAAGCGGATCGGCCGCTGGACTGGTTCTGCTCGTTCTCCTCGGCGGCGGCCCTGGTCGGCTCACCCGGTCAGGGGGCGTACGCGGCCGCCAACAGCTGGCTGGACGCGTTCACGCACTGGCGGCGGGCCCAGGGACTACCGGCCACCTCGATCGCCTGGGGCCCCTGGGGTGAGATCGGTCGCGCGACGTCCTTCGCCGAAGCGGCCGGGGATGCCATCGGGCCCGAGGAAGGCGCGTACGCGTTCGAGGCGCTGCTCCGGCACAACCGCGCTTACAGCGGCTACGCCCCCATCATCGGATCGCCATGGCTGGACGTCTTCGCCCAGCACAGTCCGTTCGCCGAGGCCTTCAAAGCCACCTCCAAGCACGCCGGCAACAGCAAGTTCCTGCTCGAACTGGACAAGCTGCCCCAGGAGGAGTGGCCGGCCCGGTTGCGGCGCATGGTCTCCGAGCAGATCGGGTTGATTCTGCGCCGGACCATCGACGTCGACCGGATGCTGACCGAGTACGGCCTGGATTCGCTCAGCAGTCAGGAACTGCGCACCCGCATCGAGTCCGAAACCGGCATCCGTATCACGGCGACCAACATCAACACGACGGTCCGGAGCCTGGCCGACCTGTTGTACGACGAGCTGACGTCCGCCTGACACGATGAAATTCGTCTTGGCGGTGCACGGCACGCGCGGTGACGTCGAACCTTGTGCCGCAGTCGGTATGGAGTTACTCCGTCGCGGTCACCAGGTCACCATGGCGGTCCCGCCCAACCTGATCGGGTTCGTCGAGTCCGGCGGGCTGACCGGTGTCGCCTACGGGCCGGACTCGGGCATACAGATCAACCAGGTCGCGGCGTTCGTGCACAACCTGACCAAAGCGCAGAACCCGTTCAACCTCGCCCGGGCGGGCAAGGAACTGTTCGTCGAGGGCTGGGCCGAGATGGGCAGGACGCTGACGCATCTGGCCGACGGCGCCGACCTGCTGATGACGGGCCAGACCTATCACGGGGTCGTCGCGAATGTCGCGGAGTACCACAAGGTTCCGATCGCGGCGCTGCATCACTTCCCGATGCACGTCAACGGCCAGGTCGGGCTGCCGTCGGTGCCGATGCCAGCGCAGCTGGCGCGTACCGTGGGCCGAACCTCCTGGCGGCTGTACTCCTACGTCACCAAGGACGCCGACCGCGCCCAGCGGCGGGAGCTCGGGTTGCCACCGGCTTCGACCGCCGCGCTGGATCGCATCGTGGCCGGTGACGCACCGGAGATCCAGGCCTACGACCCGGCCTTGTTCCCCGGGATCACCGACGAGTGGAACGGCCGGCGGCCGTTCGTCGGTGCGCTGTCGATGAATCTGCACACCGAACCCGACGACGAGCTACAGGCATGGGTCGCCGACGGCGCCCCGCCGATCTACTTCGGGTTCGGCAGCACGCCGGTGCAGTCGCCCACCGAGACCGTCGCGATGATCGCCGACGTGTGTGCCGAGCTGGGCGAACGGGCGTTGATCTACTCCCCCGGCCTGGATGCCGCGGTTCCTGATCACGTGAGACTCGTTGGGCTGATCGACTATTCGGTGTTCCTGCCGCGCTGCCGCGCGGTGGTGCACCACGGCGGGGCGGGTACCACCGCCGCGGGCCTGCGCGCCGGGATGCCCACGTTGGTCCTGTGGGACGTCGCCGACCAACCCATCTGGGGCGCCGCCGTGCAACGGTTGAAAGTGGGCACTACGCGGCGGCTTTCGCGGATCAACCGGAAATCTCTGGTGAAAGAGATCCGGACGATCCTGGCACCGGATTACGCGGCACGCGCCCAGGAGATCTCAAAGCGGATGGCCAACCCCGCGGATGCCGTGGCGCAGGCGGCGAACCTGTTGGAAAAGGCGGCGCGAACCTAATCCAGGGGGAACGACCTGTACCACTTGCGTCGATGAGCTGCGCCCATCTCGCGCAGGATTCCCATCGCAGCCAGCGGGCCCTGCGTCCGGTTCAACCCGCGGATCATCGCCCCGCTGGATCCCCAATGGTATTGGCGGCCACCGAAATGCGCGTTGGCGGTCTTGCGGCCGAAGTGGTTGATGTAGGCCATTTCCGTTGTGTACAAGCCGAATCCGGACTTACGCGCGCGCAGCGCCAGGTCGAGGTCCAGACCCCACCCGTAACGCCCGAAAGTGGACAGGTCCATACCCCCGACGGCATCCCAGCATTCGCGGGACATCACCAGTGCCGTCCCCTCCACGGCAGGCACCACCCGGTAGCGCGGTCGGGGAATGTAGTCCGCGGCGTCCGGCTTTTCCTCGGCCACCGCGTACGGGAACCCCGCGTCGAACATCGGCCCGACGATGCCCGCGTTGTCCGGCAGCCGCGTGTCGAGCAGAGCGGACACGAAGCCTTTCGAGATGCGGGTGTCGTTGTTGAGCGTCATCGCGTGCGAATAGCCCTCGGTGAACGCAGTCCGGAACCCGAGCTCACTGCCGCCGGCCCAACCCAGGTTCTCCCCCGGGGCGGTCACCCGCTCGTTGCTGATCTTCGGGTAATCCCCACGGTTGTCGACGATCAGATAATCCGCGCCCTCCCGCTCGAGGTCGGCCACCAGCGCATGCGTGTATTCGTGTTGACCGAACACCGGCACCGTAATCAGCAGGGACACAAGCGAATCCTATCCTCGGCGCCCACTGCGGGCGGCTTCTTCCAACAGATCCGCCGTGGCGGCAATGCTTTCGGCCGGTTTGGTCATCTGCGCGGCAATCGTGCGGGCTCGCCCGACATAATCTGGCGCCAGGATCGCCTCGAGGTCGGCCACCAGGGTGGCGGCGGTGCTGCTGGAAAACCGCCGTCCCCGACCGACTTTCAACTGCTTCACCTGGGCCGCCCAGAACGGCTGATCGGAGGTGATCCACAGGATCAGGCTGGGGACCCCGGCACGAAGCCCCGCGGCCGTCGTGCCGGCGCCGCCGTGATGCACGACGGCGCGGCAGGCGGGAAAGACCGCCGCGTGGCTGACCGCGCGGACCACCTTGACGTGGTCGAAGTGCGGAATCTGCGTCGAGGCGCTCGGACCGGAGCAGATCAACGCCCGCTCGCCCAACTGCGAGCACGCCGCGGCGATCATGTCGACCCGGTCGGCGAGCGGGCCCACCGGCATGCTGCCGAAACCGAAGTAGACCGGCGGCGTGCCGGCAGCGATCCACGACATCACCTCGTCGTCGGCAGCCGTCGGCAAACCCATCGTCAACGCACCCACGAACGGCCGACGACCGCCCCACTCCGCGGCGAGGCCCGGGAAGCAAACCTGGTCGTAGGCTTGGATTTCCAGGGCGGAGCGGTCGGCCATACGGGTGGGCGCCGGAATCGACGCCTTCGGCAGGCCGAGTTCGCGACGCTGGGCGTCCTCGACCCCCTTCGTCATCCGCCAGTACAGCCAGTCGGTGGTGTGGATCGTCGAGCGGACCACCGGTCCAGGTAGGCGGGCGGGGAAGGCGAGCTGGCCGTTGGCCCGCATCGGGTAGAAGTGCAGCGCGGCCAGCGGGACGTCGTAGTGCTCGGCCACATTGGCCACCACCTCCTGGTAGATCTGTCCGGTCAGGATCAGATCGGCGCCGGCGGCCACCGGTGTCAGCATGGTGCTGAGCTCCAGCCAGCCCTCGGTCACCGGCGCCATGGCCTCCCGCGCCAGCTTGACCGGATTCCGGATCTTCCAACCGTTGTGCAGGAACTGTTCGTCCAGTTGCAGCTGCGAGTCACGGGTCCCGTAGGCCACAGCTTCGAGGCCGACCGATTCGACGAAGCCAATCAGGTTGGGCGGCACGGCAAGACACACGTCGTGCCCGCGGCGCTGCAACTCCTGCCCGACGGCGGCACACGGCTCGATATCGCCGCGCGTGCCGTAACTGGCCACGACAAATTTCATGAGCGGTGAAGCTTCAGTCCTTGACGAACAGATAGATCCGGTAGGTGAATCCGCCGCCGCGCTTGAGGTCTCGGTCCAAGACGTTGACGGCGTAGCGGGTCAGCCCGGTCAGGAATGCCGGAGCACGCCGACCGATGATCTCCTGCGTGCGCCGGGTATTGGCGTCCAGCCCGCGCTTGGCCTCTTCCTGGATGTCACGCTGGGCTGTCTTGCGCAGCGGGATGTCGGCAAGTGCGGCTTCCCATTCGGCCACAACGGGATTACGCCGGGAGTCGGTGTACAGGAAGTGGCCGCCCGGTCGCAGCACGCGGGCCACCTGGGCGAGGAAGCCCGGGAAGTCCGGGTACTGGTGTGACGCCTCGACATTGACCACCGCGTCGAAGGACTCGTCGGGGAACGGCAGATTCTGGGCGTCGCCCTGCACGAAATCCAGTCCCGGAAGTTGGTGCCGCTCGCGGCACTTCTCGATGCTGGCCGGGTTCAGATCGAGACCCGTGTAGGACGCCGGGCCCAGGTTGCGCGTGATGTACGAAGCGCCTCCACCTGCGCCGCAACTGACCTCCAGCACCTTCTTACCGGTGAGATCCACCTGGCTTGCCGTCTGGTGATAGAGCTGTATGCAATACCGGTTCGGCTCGTCGGACGGGTCCAACGGCAAGGCCATCGGCGGGTCCTCTTCGTAACCGAAGTTGAAGAACACCACGTCGTCGCCGACCTGGCGGGTACCCAGCGGCAGCAGGTACTTGGTGGTGATCTTGCCGACCAAGGGATTGGATTGCAGGCGGTATCTCAAAGCCACGGGGAAGAGTGTCGCATGACCGGCCCACGCGGCGTGCCGAAAAGGCCAACCTCGATGACGACCAGATCAGCACGCCCGTCCAACTTTGCCTTCGCCGAGCTACCGACCGCGCGCCCCGATTCCGCGCCGAGACGAGCTTCATCGGAATCAGTAAACCGCCTTGACCTGTGCTTTTTCCACGCTATGGATAATGTGCGGGGTCCCGCGACCGGCGTCCCTCGGTTAATAAGGAAATTTCCATTCCCCCACTTCGTCAGCGCAGTCCTTGTACCTTTATTGGGTGGCTGGGCAGGCGCGATCGCATGACGAAGCAAAAGTTGGTGGCATCTTCGACCGCGTCGGCGACTTCGTGGTCAAGTGGCCGTGGCTGGCCATCGCCGGTTGGATCGCGGTCGTCGCATTCCTGGCTCTGACCTTCCCCCCGCTTCAGGTCCAGGCGGCCAAGCACGAACAGAAACCGCTACCCGACAACGCGCCGACGATGATCGCTCAAGCCGAGATGGAACGGGCCTTCAGCGGAGAAGCCAAAACAAGCGACGCCAAGCCAGCCGGGTCGATGCTGCTGGTCATCTTGACGAACGAAAGCGGACTCACAGCTGCTGACGAAGCCACTTACCACAAGCTGCTGGACAACCTGCGCCAGGACACGCAGGACAAGATGTCAGTGCAAGACTTCATGGGTACACCGGAATTGCGCCAGCTGCTGGAAAGCAAGGACAAGAAGGCCTGGAATCTACCGATCAATCTGCCGGGCGCAGAAGCAGCACCCGAGACTCAAGCGGCACTGACGAACATCCGAGCGATCGTCAACAAGACGGTCGCGGGAACCACACTGACGGCCAACCTCAGTGGCTCGGTAGCCACCGCCGCCGACGTGCAAAAACTCGGCGAAGACGACGTGCACATCATCGAGATGGGCACGATCATCAGTGTCCTGGTCATCCTGATCTTGGTCTATCGCAACCTGGTCACCATGCTGATGCCGCTGGCCACTATCGGCATTTCTATTGGTGGCGCACAGGGCGTCTTGTCGGTGTTGGCCGAACTGGGCCTGACCGTGAACATGCAATGCATCGTGTTCATGAGCGCAGTCATGATCGGCGCCGGCACCGACTATGCCGTGTTTTTGATCAGCAGATACCACGACTACGTACGGCACGGCGAGACCTCCGACCGGGCGGTCAAGAAGGCGTTGATGTCGATCGGCAAGGTTATTGCCGCCTCGGCGGCGACCGTGGCGGTGACCTTCCTGGCGATGGTGTTCACAAAGCTGGAAGTGTTCTCCGCGGTCGGTCCGGCGATCACCGTCTCCATCATCGTGTCGCTGCTGACCGCGACGACGTTCCTGCCCGCAATCCTGGTACTCACCGGACGTCGCGGCTGGATCAAGCCCCGACGCGATCTCACCACCCGCTTTTGGCGGATCTCCGGAACACGCATCGTGCGCCGCCCCAAGATTCACCTGGTCGCCAGCCTGATCGTGCTCGCCATTCTGGCCAGCAGCGCTGCCATGATCCAGTTCAACTACGACGACCTAAAAACAATGCCCCAGGACATGGAAAGTGTGCGAGGGCTCAACGCCTTGAATCGGCATTTCCCAATGAACTCAATGACGCCGATGATGCTGTTCGTCCACTCGCCGCGGGACCTGCGCACCCCAGCAGCGTTGGGCGACCTGGAGATGATGTCGCGTCGCATCACCGACTTACCCGACATCGTGATGGTGCGCGGCTTAACCCGACCTAACGGCGAGCCCCTCAAAGAGACCAAGGTCTCGTGGCAGGCCGGCGAGGTCGGCGGCAAACTCAACGAAGCCTCCACCGCGATCACCGAACACGGCGGCGACCTGGACCATCTCGTCGGGGGTTCCAGGCAGCTGGCCGAAGCTCTGGCCGGAGTGCGATCGCAGGTCAACGGGGCGGTCGCTAGCTCCGCCGGGATGGTCAGCATGCTGCAGAACATGCTGAAGCTGATGGGCGGGAACAAGACGATCCAAGAGCTGGACAATGCGTCGCAGTACGTCGGACGCATGCGGGCACTCGGGAACGATCTCAGCGGAACTGTCACGGACGGCGAAAACATCGCCGTGTGGGCCACCCCCATGGTCGCCTCGCTCAATGCCAGCCCGAGCTGCAACGCCGACCCCGCCTGCGTGCGCTCACGTTCGCAGTTGTCGGCGATGGTCGAAGCCAACAACAGCGGACTCTTGCGGGCGATGGGCAGGATGGCCGTCACCTTGCAGCAGACCGAGGGATACCAGAACCTGGCCCAGACGGTCGGCCAACTCGACGACCAACTGAAGCAGATCGTCGCGTTCCTCAAGCAGGTCGACGGTCTCCCCAGCACCTTGTCACAGCTGCAGACGGGTGCCGGTGCCCTCGCCGACGGCAGTGCCGCCGTTGCCGACGGTGTCCAGGCGCTGGTGGATCAGGTCAGAAAGATGGGCGGTGGCCTCAACGAAGCTTCGGACTTCCTGCTTGGGATGAAGCGTGACGCGGAGCGACCCAGCATGGCCGGCTTCAACATTCCCCCTCAAATCATGACCCGCGAGGAGTACAAGAAAGGTGCGCAGTTCTTCCTGTCGCCCGACGGACACGCGGCGCGCTACTTCGTACAAAGTGCGCTGGGTGCCTCCAGCAAAGAGGGCATGGATCAAGTCAACAAGATCCTGGCAGCTGCCCGGTCGACGCAACCGAACACCGAATTGGCCGACGCGACGGTGGAATTGGTTGGCGTCCCGAGCGGGCTGCGGGACACTCGCGACTTCTACAACGACGACATCAGATATATCGTCATCGCAACCATCGTCATCGTCTTCTTGATCCTGGTTATTCTGTTGCGAGCGATTGTCGCCCCGTTGTATCTCATCGCATCGGTGCTGATTTCCTTCTTGTCGGCCTTGGGTCTGGCCGTCATCGTGTTCAATTGGATTCTCGGACAAGGGATTCACTGGAGCCTGCCCGGTTTGTCGTTCATCTTATTGGTCGCCGTGGGTGCCGACTACAACATGCTGCTCATCTCCCGGATCCGAGACGAGTCACCGCACGGCGTGCGGGTCGGTGTCATCCGCACGGTGGGCTCCACCGGTGGCGTCATCACCTCGGCGGGCCTGATTTTCGCCGCTTCGATGTTTGGTTTGATAGCCGCCAGCATCACCACCATGGCTCAGGCTGGTTTCACCATCGGCATCGGAATTTTGATCGACACGTTCCTGGTACGCACTATCACGGTGCCCGCCGTCGCCGCGATGCTCGGACAGAAGAACTGGTGGCCATCCAAGCTGGGCCAGAAGAACGCCGGAAAGGGCAAGCAGGACAAGCGATCCGCGCAAGCACAACTGTGGCTCAACAGGGCGAGGCATTTCATCACCGGCAAAGCGCCGGGAGCGTCGGTCCCGCCGCCGATTAAGCCGGTCCGCAAAGCACCGGCGAAGCCCGCCGTCAGCACCATCGACGTACTGCCCGGCCACGCGCTGCCACTGTTCGGCCTGAGCACCATGCCCGCCTATGACCTGGCGAAATGCGCGTCGAGATCCAAGCGCAAGACCAGGAGCAGAGGCAGCGGGAAAGTGCCGGTCGATCACCTTCTCACCGACTCCCTACCGTTGTTCGGGTTGGGATACGAACTGCTGGAACGTGATTCGAACGGCAACGGCCACCGCGCCGTCGACTCGGGGACGTCCAAACCCGACACGTCGGTGACCACGTGATGCGGGCACACACCGCGGTGTCGTAGTCGTGACGAAAATGCCCGTTACACGGCAGCATTCGCCCTCCCGTCTTTATAGTGGGTGACCATGCGCCAGTCCGACAGCCTCACCCCGTCCGACAGCGCTAGCCCGTCCGACAGCGCCAGTCCGCTCGAAGCGGTGGTAGGACCGCCGCCGAAAAAGGCACAATTCCGCGACGACATCGAAGGGTTACGCGGCTTCACGCTGTTGGCCATCGTCGGCTGGCATATTTCCATGCCCGGTGTCAGCGGCGGCTTCGTCGGACCGGACATCTTCTTCGAGATCTCGGGCTTCGTCATCACCGGACAGCTCTGGAAGCAGGTGAGCACCACCGGGACCGTCGGACTGCGCAAGTTCTATGGAGCTCGGTCGCGCCGACTGCTGCCGGTATCGGCGACGGTCGGCGTCGTCACCGCGATCGCTGCGGCGTTATTGCTGCCCGTGGTGCAGGCTCAAAGCGCGTTGAAGGACGCCATTGCTTGCGCGCTCTACGTCCCCAACTTCTGGTTCATCGTCCAACAAGTCGACTATTTCGCCGGCGGCGCACCGTCGCCGTTCCAGCACTACTGGACGTTGGGCGTCGAGGAACAGTTCTACCTGTTGTGGCCGCCGCTGATCGTAGGCACGGCGTGGCTCGTCCGGCGGCTGCATCGGCGGGCCAAGACCGGCGCACCGTCCTCGAAGCCTCCGTCGAAGACGCCGTACCTGGTGCTTGTGACGTTGATCGCGGTGATTTCGTTCATGCTGTCGCTGCTGGTCACCTACGTGATGCCGCTCGCGGCGTACTTCTCGCTGTTCACCAGGGCCTGGCAGTTGGCTCTCGGCGCGCTGGTGGCTCTCACGGCCGAATACTGGAGTCGGCTGCCGGCGCGGGCGGCGGTGCTCATCGGCTGGATCGGCATGGGCATGGTCCTGTGGGCCTGCGTCGATTTCACCTCCGACATACCGTATCCGGGTACCGCCGCACTGCTGCCCGTGCTGGGTACGGCGCTGCTGCTCGGGGCGGGCTGCTCGACACCGTCCCAAGGCGCCGGACGCGTCCTGGGATGGTCACCGATGCGGGCCATCGGACGGCTGTCGTATTCCTGGTATCTGTGGCACTGGCCGGTGTTGGTGTTTGCCCCGATCGTGGTGGGACATCCGCTGGGGTTGTTCGGCAAATTCGTCGCGGCGGTCGTTGTCTCCGGTGGACTGGGTGTGCTCACCCTGCGTTTCATCGAGAACCCGTTGCGTTATGCCACGCCGCTAGCCCGGTCTCCGCTGAAAAGCCTTGCGGTTGGCGGTTTCGCCACGTCGCTCGCGGCCTGTGTGGGAGTGGCGTTGCTGATGTGGGTGTCGTCGATACCGATGCCCGTCGCGGTCGCACACGGCGCGGCGGCTCCGGCGGTGACCATCAAACCCCCGCCGGTGCCGACGGGTGACGACACAGCGGCCTACGACGCCGCGGTGCAGAACGTGTTCGCGCAGGTGCAAGCGGCGGTAGCGGCATCTGCCGAGCTGAAGGCGGTACCGTCGAACCTCGACCCGTCAATTGCCGACGCGGCCGGCGAACTCGGCGCGATGATGTTCGACGGCTGCCTGCGCCTGCCCATCCAGGCCGGCCAGCCCGAATGCGCCATGGGCGACAAGTCCTCGAAGACGACGGTAGCGGTGGTGGGCGACTCGCACGCGTCGATGTGGATTCCGGCCTTCCAGCAGATCGGCACGCAGCGGCCCTGGCGTATCGAAACCATGGCCAAGGCCGCCTGCCCGATGATGGATCTGCCGATCGCCAACCGCTGGGTGGCCCCCATCGTCGAATACCTGCAGCACTGCGAGCAGTGGCGCGGCCAGGTCATGGACCGGCTCCGCGCCGAGCACCCGAAACTGGTCTTGGTCAGCGTGTTTCGCGGCTACACCGCCACCCACAGCAACGGTTTCCTGTCCGGTTTCTCGTCGTACGATGCGGCGTGGAACGACGGCCTCAGACGTCTGGTGCAGCAGTTGCGCGGGACCGGCGCCAAGGTGCTGGTGCTCGGGCCGCTCCCCCATTTGAATGCCGCGGTTCCGGGCTGCCTGTCCGAGCACCTCGACGATGCCACCGCTTGCTCGCCACCCATGTCGACGGCGTTCAATCGACCCGGCATCGAAGCCGAAGCGGCCGCCGTGAAAGCCGGTGGCGGACAATACGCCGAACTCGACGCGCTGTTCTGCACGAAGACCCGCTGCCCGGTCATCGTCGGCAACACCTTGGTGTATGTCGACGCTGGTCACCTGACGCTCGAATACTCCCGGTTGTTGGCCCCGGCGATGGCGGCGCTGGCCGACCGCGCGATGGCCGCCAGCTGACCTCTCCCGCCGGCCGACCCCAGGCTAGGCGTCCAAGCGGGCGAACTGGTCCCGTCGATACAGCTCGACGCAATGTGCGCGACGCGGTTTGCCGCTCGTGGTGATCGGTATCGAACCCTGGGACACCAGCACGAGATCGGATGCGCTCAGCCCGTGCCCCTTCGAAATCGCCGATGTCACTTCACGTTTCACGACGCCGTAGCGTTCGGCTGCTTCCTGCGCCGACTCGTCCTTCTTCTTGAGTTCGATGATGGCGACCAGTTTCTCGACGCCGTCCTGCGGAACCGCGATCGCCACGCACCGACCGGGACTGATCTGCTGGATGGTGGCCTCGATGTCGTCGGGAGAGTGGTTGCGCCCGTACACGATCAGCAGGTCCTTGATGCGTCCCAGGATGAAAAGCTCACCCTCGGAATAGAATCCGGAATCTCCCGTTCGCAGCCATGGACTTTCCGGGGTGCCCTCGGAGGGGTTGACGATAGCGGCCCCAAATGTCGCCGCCGTGGTTTCGGGCTTCTGCCAATAGCCGGAGGCGACGTTGCCACCGTGCACCCAGATTTCGCCGACGGTGCCCTCTGGGCACTCCGTCCCGGTGTCCGGGTCGACGATGCGGACCAGCTGAGTGTCGACGATCCCGTAGCTGACAAGCGGTGTGCTGCCGTCGTTTTCGGTGTCGGACCGTTCTGCTTTGCCGTCCGGCAGCTTGCTGGCGTCGAAGTTGACGATCTTGGGTGGCTGGCCGGCTTGCCGGGTGGCGACGAAGACGGTGGTTTCGGCCATCCCGTAGGACGGGCGGATCACCTGCGGGTCGAGGCCGAAGGGAGCGAAACGGTCGATGAAACGCTTCAGCGTGACCGGTTGTACGCGCTCGCTCCCGTTGAGGATGTTGTGGATCCCACTGAGATCGAGACCTTCCAGATCTTCGTCTTTGGTCTTGCGCGACGCGAGGTCGAAGGCGAAGTTAGGAGCGGCCGTGAATGCCAGGGTGTTGGTGGCCAACAGTTGCATCCACCGGGCCGGCCGCTGCAGGAAGCCGATCGGGCTGGTCAGCTTGGCCGGCATACCGGTGAGAATGGGCATGATCAGCCCGAGAATGAAGCCCATGTCGTGGTAGAACGGCAGCCACGACACCACGGTCGACCCGGGCGGGGCCAGCTTGCCGTAGACGCCGTAGTAGGCGGTCATGATCTGTTCGAAATTGGCCATCAGGTTCTTGTTCGAAACCATGACCCCGGCCGGGGTGCGCGTGGAACCCGAGGTGTACTGCAGGTAGATGGTGTCCGGCTGTTCGTACTTCGCGCGGGAGGCGGCACCGGGCCGACCGTCGAGCTCCAACCGGTCGAGCTCGACGATTTGAGTCTTATGGTCACCGGGCTGCGCTCGCACGTACTCGGCCACATTGTCGACGACCCCGGATGCCGTCAGGACCAGGGCGGGAGCCGTGTCGGCCAGCACCGAAGACGTGCGTTCGTCATGCGCGCCGCCTCCCGGAACCGACAGCGGCACCGCGGTGATCCCGGCGTGCAATGACGCAAGGAAACCCACGATGTAGTCCAGGCTCTGCGGGGCCAAGATCAAGGCCCGGTCACCCGTCGTGCCGTGTTCGCTCATCAAGGCGGCGAGATTGAGCATCCGGCGATAGAGCTGCGCCCAGGTCAGGGTGTGCTCGACACCGTCCCACGAGTGGTCGTAGTCGATGTAGGTCAGCGCAATGTCGTTGGGCTGCAAACTCGCACGCTCGCGCACGACATTGGGAAGGGAGGATTCAACCACGGACAACAGATTACCTTTGCGCAGTCTGCTTCATCGCAAGATCCGAAATCCGCAGACCACGTCCGACCGCGGCAAAGTTTCTGGATAATTGCCATACCGTGGATAACCGACTCGCACACATAGACCAGGTGTCGTTTCTCGGATTGCGGACGCTCGGCTACGGAACTTTGGTGCAAGTTGTCTGGATATACAACCGTCCGATAAATGTCGACGGGCTGCACCGCTTTCACGAAAACCTTGGCTTCGGTCTATTGGGCCGACGGATAGAACGGTCCCCGTTGCCCTTCGCCCGGGATCGCTGGGTGACCTCGCGCGGGCCGGCCGACGTCGACATAGCGCCAGCCCCGCGGCCACGTGCCGCGCTGAACGACTGGGCGTACGAACGCGCATGCAAGCCAATCGATCCGGAGCTCGGACCCGGTTGGCACCTTGGCGTCCTGCCGCTGCAGGATTCTGGCGCCGCGGTCAGCTTGGTTGCATCACACACACTCGTCGACGGCCTGGGTGTCTGCGAGGTCATCACTGATGCGGTCGAGGGCCTAATCCGCGAGCTGGACTATCCCCCACCTGGGTCGCGCAGGCTCGGGCGAGCCCTGGTCGAGGACGGATGGCAAACCCTGGCGTCGATCCCGGAGATGGCGAGAGCGGCGAAGGCTGGGCTGCGGTTGGCCCGGCGAGACCGCCAAGACTTCGCCGCATCGGCCGCGGGAGCCCCTCCCTCCCCTCAGTCCGCACGCGAAGGCGAGCAAGTCGTGGTGCCCACGTTGGCGGCTCATGTCGACGTAGCGGATTGGGACTCCTGCGCAATGCGACTCGGGGGTACGAGTAACACACTCTTCGCCGCTTTCGCAGCCAGGCTCGGTGTCCGAATGGGACGCCGCCTACCGGATGGCTCGGTGACTCTGGCGTTCCCGATAGGCGAGCGAGTAGCAGACGATACCCGGGGAAACGCACTGACATTCGCGTCGCTAAGCGTCGACCCCACGCCTGCGGCGTCGGACCTCGGCGAGATTCGCGACAAGCTCAGGGAGGCGCTCACCGCGCGAGCGGCCCAGGCCAACGAATTGTTGGCTCCACTACCGCTGGCAGCCATCACACCGAAGTGGGCAGCGCGGCGGCTGGTCGGCGTCGGGTTGGGCTCAGCTGCCCTGCCGATCGGATGCTCCAATCTCGGACTGCTAGACCGGGCGGTGACGCGTCCGGACGGCACCGTTGCCGACTACACCTACGGACGACTGATCGAACCCGGCATCAGTCAGCGCACTCTGGAAGCCATTGGTGGTCAGCTTTTCATAGCTTCAGGACGGACCCCGGGAACGGTTTTCGTCACCGTGACCGCCTACCAGCCGGGCCGATCGAATTCAACAGAAGAGTTGCGGGAGTTGGTATTTCAAACCTTCAGCGAGTTCGGGTTGAGTGCAGAGATCGACTGCTGATCGATGTGCGACGTGAAGTCAACTAGCCGCCGCTGCTGCAACCGCTGCAGTTTGACTCGATCGGGCTCGCGCGTAGATCAGCACTAGAGCCCCGATGAGAAGCGGCAGCGGAAAAGTTATGTAGATGCTAGCTTCCCAATCCCAACGCGGCGACAGCACAAACTCTTTGATCGCTTCCGGTGTGAACAGCGAGAACATAGCCAGGTACATGCCAAGCATCCAGTGCGAGGCCATTGGTTTCATACGTAGCGCAATCCACCCAAGGCTGCACATCAACAAGATCAAGACAGCTACGCGCGCACTGAAGCCTGCACCGTTGGTGGCACGGCCGAACACGTGCATCGGTTGATACATGTGGCCCGCGCGATGAGACCATAGAGCAAAGATCCCATGGAGCATGCCACAAGTCAGAAACATCGACAGCGTGAAGTAGCAGCCCGTGCGGCGGTCCTTGCGAAATACGCCATAGCCGAGGATGGTCGTCATCAACACGATGGGAACCCGGGCTGTCGCCACGAATCCCGCCAACACTCCCAAAAAAACGGCCTTCCGTGACGAATCGTCAAGTCCTTCAGCGGCAAGCGCGAGGCAAGCCAATGCGATCGAGACTACGAACAAGTCCTGACCGTTGGTGGTCTGCGCCTGGAAGCTGGGCTGGAGAAACATCAAGACTAAGAAGACACTCGCCGCGTATCGGTCATCTCTGCGAAGAAGAAGTACGACCACACCCAGTGAAACTGCTCCCAGGATGGCGGTCAGATGCGTAAGCGTGAAGGGCGACAACAACATAAACCAACCGGGCCCAGGGCTAATCGGCGCACCGTCGGCCAGGTGGTCACGGTACGGTTCATGGCCGTGGAGGAGGAGCCACGCGGGAACTTCGAGCGCGGAAGCCGAAGTGGCGAAGTGCGGTGCATTGCGCACCGCAAGGTAGTGCCGCTCATTGCTCGCAGCTAGCAGCACCAGCAGCACGACAATCGCTACGACTACGGGTAAACCACCACCGAGGAACGACAGCTTGGCCGGCTTGCGCAACATCCAATAGGCAAGACCGGTCAGCAGCGCGGCATAGACGGTGCCGATAACCAGGCCTTGTGATGATTGGGCGGTCGTGACAGCAATCGAGCTCACGAACGACAGCAGCCCGAATTGAACAAGTAATCCGATTCTCAAAGCAGACGTATCGTCGTCTGCCGTAGCCGTGCGGAACACTTATCCCTTTCCCTAGCTGGTGCCACTCGCTGTCGATGCGGGTTCACGCAGACCGATGCTGGCGCGAAACTGACGGGCGCGGCGGAACTCGCCGAACAACGCGGCGACCATTGCCTTCGCGTGCCTCCACCTTTGCGGCCCCAGGATTGCCACCTCGATCAGCATGGACAGCCATGCGGGTAACCACCACACGGCAGCAGTGAGCCGGATGCCCACCGGGGCGGCCGGATCCACGATCGTCCAGGTGAGGATGCGGTGCTGATCGAGCAGATTGCGCCGAGCGGCCATGACCCGCGTCGTTTCGGTGGCGGTGGTGTGGCTGCGCACGGAAAGTTGGTCCGGCACAAAGCAAACGACGGATCGCAACATCAAGCGCGACCAGAAGTCGACGTCGACGAGCTGGTAGATGTCGGTGCGGAAGCCCCCTGCTGCCAACGCCAATTCCCGCCGGAACATGACGCAGGTCGGTTCTCCGATCCAGTTCTCCTTTCCACCGCGTAGCAACATCTGCTGCACCAGGGACGACCCGCGATTATGGGCGCGGAGATTGCGGAAGCGGGTGTGGACGTTGCCGTATCTTTCCGTCCAGAGCCGGTCGTCGCCCTCGATCCGGCGGGGCGCGAACGCCATGCCAACGGCGGCGTCGTCGAAGTAGGGAACCAAAGTCTGCAGGGCGCCGAGCAGCAACCAGTCGTCACCATGCACGAACTGAATGAGATCGCCGTGCGCCAGTTCCAGGCATTTGTTGTGGTTGTCGTTCAGACCCAAGCGAGGCTTATTGCGGACAAGTCGGTCCCCAGGCCGAAGCAACGCCGAAGCGATGGCGACACAGTCGTCGGTCGAATCGTCATCGACCACCAATATCTCGAACTCCACGCCCTGCTGATCGAGGATGCTGCGTAAACAACGGTCGATCGTGGCGCTGTTGTTGTACATCGGCACGCACACCGAGACCCGCGGGCGGGCCGTAGACCGTTCAATGTCGTTGACGTTCATAGACTGTGGGCTCGAGCACTCCCCGCTGTAACCTAGGGAGCGATCAGAGACGAGCTATACCCTGACAGATCAAGATGACGCCGGTGAAGCCCACGATGGTTTGAGTGATCTGCAGCCGGTACGTGCGCAGCCAGTCTTGGATCCGCTGCATCACCACATAAGTCTTGCCCGGCACCGCGAGATAGCAGACCAGCGGAATTTCGATGACCGCAAGCACCAGCAGCATGAACACCATCAACGCGCTGAACTGAGTTGTCACGGCGGCACCCGAGGCAAGGATGACCGTCACTATCACCCAGCCTTCGTAGGGCGGAAATGACGAGGACAGGCCGACGAAGAATGCTGGCCAGAGGCGATCGCCGCTCAAAATCTCCTGGGTCCGGGCGCCCATCCGCTGAAAGAAATTGGATGGACGCTCCTCCACCAACGTGACCGTATGGCTGCCACCCGCGCTCAGCCGCGCCGTCGCCCGTGCACGTTTTGTCATCAGGACCAGCATCAACAGGGCGAATAATCCAATGGCGATATGAAGGCGCCCACCCATGAAGATGACGGTTGTGGTCCGGATATAGGTGAAGGCATCGCCGACAAAATGCAAAGCCCCCAACGTCATCTCGCGCATCAGGACGAAAGCGGAGAGTCCAATCGCCAACCCCATCGCGATGCCGCCGAGCCAGAACGCCATGAGGTTCCGGAACGCCCGCCGCTGGGACATGATGACGATGGCCAGCGCGATCCGCACGGGATCAATCGCCATGCCGAGCCCGGTAATGATCACTATCGTCCACATCACTGGGGACGCTACTATGCCGCAACGAATCTCGCGGCCGAACTGAGAAATCGCCCAAAGATGTGTCCTGAACAGTCATTACACCGAACACGGTGTGTCAGGTCGAACGGCCCAGCGGCCAGGTGTCACGTCGGCGCGGCTAGTGCCGCTCACCCGTGCCAGCACGCCTGGACCACACGATGGACGCAGTCTTGTTGGGTTTCGGACCGGCACGCCCGTACGAAAAGGCACCAGATCTCATTCTCTTCGCACACCGGCGATCGCGCCCAAGGGCCGTTGGCTGTTCGCCCCGCGGCTATGCTGACGGCGGTTCGTGTGAGAGACCGAAAAATGCTGAATTATTGCGGTACCGCACATGACGGCGTCGAGAACCGGGCTACGCAGATTAGGGAGCGTCACACCGTTGAGCCTCAACCGAATCGAACGGCAGCCGCGGGTTTCGGTGTGCGTACCGATGTACAACAACAGTGCGACTATCGAACGCTGCCTACGCAGCATCCTCGATCAGGACGGTGTCGACTTCGAAATCGTGGTCGTCGATGACAACTCATCGGATGACTGCGCAGCAATCGTCACATCGATCCTTCGACCCTCCGACCGCCTATTTCGCAACACCCAACGGCTCGGTCTGAACGGCAATCACAACAAGTGCCTGGAATTGGCACGTGGCGACCTCATTCAGTTCGTGCACGGCGATGACTGGCTGCTTCCGGGTGCGCTGCGCACGCTCGTGCCATGCTTCAACGATCCAAGTGTGGGAATGGCTTTCGCGCCTCGGCAGGTGGTCCAAGACGAGGGACTGCCATGGCGACGGCGGGTTGGGGCCGCTCACAAACATTTCTTGAGGCTGCGCGATCACAACAGCGGGCGGTGGTTGGCCGCTCAGATGATAGTGCGTGCTGGGGCGGGCAACTGGATCGGAGAACCCACCTGTGTGATGTTCCGGCGTCAGCTCGCACTCGACGCCGGGGGCTTTCGCACCGATATTTTCCAGCTCGTTGATTTGGACTTCTGGTACCGCCTCATGGTCCGGTCGGCGGTCTTCTTCGTCCCCCAAGAGTTGTCTGTGCGGACTCACACGGTAACCACCGAATCGATGCGGATAGTGAAGGCCGGGCAGAATTGGCTGGATCAGCTGCGGATTCTCACGTGGCTGATGGTAGATCCTGCCTCGCCCAGCGCAATCCGCTTCCTCGCCGGTGTTCGTTGGTGGCTGACTTGGTTAGCCACGACAGCGAAGAGCGCGGCATACGGACCTCACCGGAAGGCGCGTCTCAAGACGTTAGCGCGAGCACCTGTGGATGAGTTCGCACATGCCCGACAATGGCGTCAGGTCTTGCCCAAAAGGGTGAGTCCAACGCGGACACAGGTTTCTGGCCAATCGTCAGGAGCGCGCGGTCACTGGTCTGACCCATGAGGACGCTCCGCAGCCAAGCCTCATCAGGTTGCGTTCGATGAGCTCGTACGGGTAGCTGGTGTGCTGCCCGATGAACTCGCGTAGGTACACCATCGACTCGTGCCACGGCTGATTGTGGCGCGGCAGAATTGTCTTGAGAAAGGGGAACCGGTGATGCGTAATGAGGCCATCCCAGAAGAACAGTGTGTTGTTGAAGGGATCCCCGGAGAACTTGCTCGCCCACTCATGTGACCGGGTCTGAGCATAAGTCGCTTTGATGCTCGCGGCCGAGACGAACGGTTGGATGCGCAGCCCCGCCGCACGAGCGCGTTCCGATAGCCCGATTTCGTATTCACGGACCAGATTCACCTTGTCGACGATGTATTGAAAGCCGTCCCAGAAGTCGTTGAGGAACGGGCGGGTTCGCTCATTGAGGTCCCACGCGAGGAAGAATGACTGGAGGTGTAGGCCGAACTCCTCGCTTTCGATGGCGCCGTACATATCGGCGCCGTGGAATGAACTCCACATTTCCTCTAGCGGAAACAGCGGGCCGAACACACTGTCGTTGGCTAGGACCAGGCGGTCGAACTGGTCGAGCGACCAACCGCGCCGTTGCAGAAGCGCATAAGCGAGGTGCCAGGACCCGAAATCCATCGCGAGGGTGCGGCGGGTATAGATCCCAGCGCAAAGCGAACGAATGGGATTTACCGACTCCGCTCTGAGCTTCGGCGAACCCGAGACGAGCACGATCGTTGCCCCCAGGCCGTGCAGGGCATTGAGGTAGTACGTGACGTACGGGTCGATCATCCGTTGCGGATCGAAGTGCGCAAAGAGCACCAGCGTGCGACGTCCGGGCGGCGGCTCGGGTGGCAGTTCCTGGTGAGTCTGGCTTACGAAGCGTAAGGCGTTCCCCCTCCAGCGATAGGGCACCGCAGCGAGGTATCTGCGGTAACGGTCGGATTCGACGCGCAACCTGTCGAATTGCTTCAAGGTGACCTCACTTCACCCGTTACGTTGCTGATCGGAGAATCGTGGCCTCAGACGCGGAGCCCTCGCTGAGGCCAGAGACCCGACCTTACGATAGAGGGCGGGCCCGCCGACGCCGATACGAAGGTGATTTGTGGCGCATTGAATACCTCGGCGTTGGTGGCTCCAGCAGCATCGGCCGCAGGTTCCCGAACCGCCGTTGTTGGCACAAGGCCCTCGCGCTGTCCTAGATTGGTGGCTTAATGCCCGCTGAAATTCCCTACATCCGACCGAGCTTCCCTGGATCGGCACAGCTCGCCGAGGACTTCGAAGAGATCGTCAGTAATAACTGGTATACGAACTTCGGTCCGAAGGAACAGCAGTTCGCCCGCGCCTTGGCCGAGTATCTCGGGTCGAACTTGCACGCCGCCACCTTCGCAAACGGCACTTTGGCGCTCATCGCGGCCTTGCACGTCAATGTCGGCCCGGGTACGCGTGACCGCTATCTACTTATGCCGTCGTTCACCTTCATCGCTGTTGCCCAGGCCGCACTATGGGTGGGCTACCGTCCATGGTTCGTCGATATTGACCCCGACTCGCTTCAACCCGAGATCGCCTCTGCGCGTGCCGTATTGGAACACTCGCGCGATGGGGTCGCCGGCATCCTCCTTGCCAATGCATTCGGCGTGGGCAACCCCCAGATCGACGCGTGGGAAGACCTAGCGGCGGAATGGGAACTACCAATCGTGCTCGACTCAGCGGCTGGATTCGGCTCAATGTATGCCGATGGCAGTCGCGTAGGTGGGCGCGCCGCCTGCGAGATCTTCTCATTGCATGCCACAAAACCATTCGCTGTGGGCGAAGGTGGCGCATTGGTCTCTCGCGACGCCGCGCTGGTCGAGCAGGCGTACCACTTCCAGAACTTCGGCTTCAACGACTTGCGTGAAAGCACTCGGCTCGGAATGAATGCCAAATTGCAAGAGATCAATGCCGCAATTGGCCTGCGCCAGCTCGTTGGACTCGACGATCGCCTCGCCAGCCGACGCGACGTCTTCGAACGTTACCGTGCTGAACTAACCGGCGCAGGCCTCCGCTTCCAAACCAATGCCGAAACTTCCTCGCTGTGCTGCGGGACCGCGTGCTGCGCGTCGGCCGACCACCGGGCAGCAGTGCTTACTAGCCTGCACGCCGACAAGATTCAGGCCCGCAATTACTACAATCCGCCACTTCACCGCCACCCGTACTTCTTGGCGAACAACGAACTTAGTGCGTCGGCCGATTTGCCTGTGACAGAAGACGTCTGCTCACGCATAGTCTCGCTGCCGATACATGACTATATGGCTGGGAACGATGTTGACCGAGTCATCGCGGGTGTCGTGCGGACAAGTTAAGAGCAGCTACCCGAACTTGCGCTCCTTCTTCGCGTAGTACTGGATGCACTGCTGGGGGAAACCGCGCCTGGAAAACTCCGCCAAGAGGCGGTCCACGTCGTAAGGAATCGAGTGAAACTCGAGTTCACCGGTGGCGGTATCGAGGATCATGAAGTCCGCAGCATCAATCCATTTGCGGTTCTGACCGATGCTGCCGGGGTTCACAATCGTAAAACCGCTGCGCTCGATCCGATATTGATGATGCGTGTGCCCCACCATGTAATGACGGTCGACTTCAATCGCAGTGTCGGGGTAGATCCTCATGTCACCGATGGTGTGTGTGCATCGGTAGATACCGAGATCGACGTAATCCAGCAGAGTGGTGAGGAACTCCTCGCGGGTGAACAACGGTCTGCAATGCCGGTAGAAGTCCTGCACCAGGGGGATTTCCTGATGAACGGGTTCGTCGCCACGAAAAAGCCGCTCGTGGTTGCCTTCAACGACTCGTATCCCTGGCAGCGTCGAAATGAGATCAACACAGTCGTCACTCCATGGGCCGTAGTTGACCACATCACCCAAGCACAGATACGCATCTGCGTACTCGGCAGTGGCCTGGACGAATTGTTGCAGCGCAATCAAGTTGCCGTGCACGTCACTGAAGACGGCGACTCGCATCAGATCTCACCTCGCTGAAGTAGGTAATCGCGGTACTCGCGCAGTCCCACATTGAGCGGGCGGGGGGAGTAATGCCATGTCCGGCGCGATTTTTCAATTGAAACCGGCGCAAATCCACGAAATGCCCCCGTCTGTGACGGCTCGAGCTGAAGTAGCGTTTGCTCCTCGCCGGACATGGCGATAATTTGTTGCGCCAATTCGAGGACACTGGTGTGCTCCCCCGCCGCGATGTTGTAGATTCCTCCGCCTCCAGAACCGACAGCCATTCGCACACCGTTTGCCACATCCGCGATGTGGACATAGCTGTATCGAGCGTCACCACCGTTCCCGATACGTATCGGCTTGCCCGCTGCCGCTAGCCGCAGAAACGTCGGAATCACCTTCTCAGCCGGCTCGTCGGGACCGTAAGGTGTTGCAACGCGCAAGATTACAACTTTCATTCCCGATTGTTGTGCAACGTTCGAGACGTATATTTCTCCGGCGAGCTTGCTTGTCAGGTATGCGGTTGCGTATTGCGATGGATACGCGGAATCGGACTCGGTACACGGACGATACAGATCCACATAAATGTTGGCCCCCGACAGGTAGACGAACCGTCGGACGCCGCGCTCAGCTGCCTCCCGCGCAAGTTCCATTGAGGCTAAGGCATTGACCTGATGGCACCGATCCGCCTCACCGAGGTCTTGCAAACGCCGGGGAATGTATGCAGACAGGTGGCATACAAGTTCAACCTGATCGAGAGCGTCGTCACGCACTGTTGGGTCACCGATGTCTCCCGAGATGACGCGCGCACACAGCCTTCCGACATCAGTCGGCACCGGTGTTTGATGCTGCAGCGCGGCCACCCGGTACCCATCCTCCGCAAGGGTGCGGACCACATGCCTGCCGATGAATCCAGCCGCACCGGTCACTAATACAAGACCAGTCCGGTTGGCAACGGCATCGTTCATAGCCGCTTGCCGTCACCGTGCAAGAACCCGGTCTCTCCCAGTCCTTGTACATCGTTATTGGGCACCACTAACTCCTGCCAATAGCGCAGGATGGTCACTTCGTTGATCGAGAACGTTGGTGTAACGCGGTTAAGGATGTAATCCGCGATCATCTTCGGCTCATTGAAGCCGGCGAGCGCTCGGGCGGCCGTAGTACCTGAACAGCGCGCATTGATTTCAAAGACGTATGCCTGACCGTCTCTGACACGAAGCTGCACGTTGCAGGCGCCGAACGGCTTCAGCGCTTCGACGATCGTGCGAACCGTCTCCTCCAAGTCGGGACTGTGCTCCACGAATGCCTTATAAGTGTCGCCGTCGCGCAAAATACGCCGCATGATGATCGCCCCATGGTATTTGCCATCGAGAGTCAAGCTGCCACACGTGTATTCGTCACCGTCGATGTACTCCTGCACGATGCAGTTATCTGAATCGACAAGCTGCCGAAACAGATTGAACTCTTTCTCCGTCTTTGCGACGAAAGTGCTGCGTGAGCGTGCACCGCCGCGCTGCGGCTTGAGCACCACAGGTTGCTCGAATCTCTCGACATCGCTCAGCCGTGAGGTCTGCGGCGTCGGGAGCCCTAATGACCTGAGAAATGTACTTGTCTCGAGCTTGTCATCGCATAGCCGAATGATCTCGGGTGAACTGACAACCGGAACAATGCCATGCGATTCGAACCTGGAGATGTTCTCCGACAGGGGTAGCAGCTCGACGTCGTGGCCGACGAAGATCAATCCGCACTGCTCAGCAAGGCAGATCTCAACCATGCGATCAATGAAGCGATCGTCGGACGCGTATCGGCCCAGGTACGCCTTGGGCGCCGCATGCAGACCAGCAGCGAGGGCTTCAGAATCCGTAGCGATTACGCCGTAGGAGGTCTGCGCCAGCGCTTTGAGCACACTTTGGCCCACGCCGCCTCCGACGCCCGTGACCAAGATATTTTTCACGCGATTACCTCGGAGTTCGCAACAAACATCCCGCTCTCGGACACGACCGGCATCGTACCCGGCGGGATAACAGTTCAAGTCACGATACGGGCGTCGTGGCGTAGATCGGCGGGGCACACCGGACACGGCGTCTGTGCGTTCGCTACGCCTGTACTCAACTGCGCGCGCCACGTCTCCGCGACGAGTGCGGCGCGGGTCTATGCACCGGCACGGCATCAAAGCGCGGACCGAGCATCTCCCCCGACTAATGTTGCCTTCGAACGGTCGGACACCCGCATCCGACGCAGTAGCTCGACCGAAGTCAAGAGCGACGAGATCGTCGGGGACGGTTTCGTTGAGAGCGATGCCTTAATCGAGGAAGGTAGCCGATCGTGGCCGATGAGCAGGTCGTCAACCGACCGAAAGTCAGCGTCATATCGACTACTTACAACCACGAGGCCTACATCCGTGAAGCGCTCGACGGTTTCGTCGCCCAGAAGACCGATTTTCCAGTCGAATTCATCGTGGCCGACGACGCTTCGACTGACGGCACTCAGACGATCATCCGAGAATACGCGAATCGGCACCCCCTACTGTTACGACCGATTCTGCGGGCTCAAAACCTTGGAGCGCAGGCGAACATGCTTGATGCCTTCACGATCGCAACCGGCGAATATGTCGCGCTGTGCGAGGGAGACGACTACTGGGTCGATCCCGAGAAGTTGAGCAAGCAAATAGCTTTTCTGGATGCGCACTCAGAGGTGGCAGTGTGCTTCCACCCCGTAAAGGTGATGACTCCCGATGGCCGGACCGATTCAGAATTTCCGCCGATTTCATGGCGCCACGACGTAAACCTAAAAACTTTGATCAAACGCAATTTCATTCAAACCAATTCGGTGATGTATCGACGCGATGAGAGTTATGACGGCATCTCGCATGGCGTCATGCCGCTCGATTGGTACCTGCATGTGCGTCACGCCGCGAAGGGCGACATAGCCATGTTGCCGGATACGATGGCGGTCTATCGACGCCATGCGCAGGGGCTCTGGCACTCTGGTTATGCAGATCCCACGAAATTTTGGTTGACACGCGGCCCGGGAGTGGCCGCGATGTACGATGCGATGCTCGACCTCGTCGTGGGCGATCCGGTGCTCGAAGACGCGGTTGGGTCGGGGGCCAATTGGGTCTTTTCCGAAATGGCCAAAGCACCCGGTTCGGTCGGTGAGTCCGCCCTCTCCCACGCTATAGCAGAGCACCCTCGTCTAGCTGGACTTGCACTACGGCACCTGTGGACCCAAACGCCCCGAGGAAGGTTCAAACAACGGGTTTCGGCAGAAATCTCAGGTTGGAAAGCATATATGGATGCCTACACTGCGCGATTGAGACGCAAACCTGGGACAGCTGCAACCCTCGGTGCACGCGGCCTTGAGTCACGATAACGGGGTGTAGCCGGCGCCGCCGACTAGTTTCGTTGCAGCTCGGAGGTATTGACCACTACATCGTGCCGACGCTGTTGACGCCTGCCCGGCTCTGCGGCGGTTTGCGAACGACGTAAAGCACCGAACTCGGCTCGATGCCATGTTTTTGGAAGGTCTCCGCACCGAAAGTCTGTGCATCGAGAACCGCAACCTCGAACTTGTTGCTGCGCAGGCGCGCACACAGCGTGGAACGGTCGTATAACCGGACGTGGTCGCCCTGACCGAAGCGCCGCCAGCGCTCCCCTTCATCGGTCACCTCGGGATCCTCGTCGAAGCTGCCCTCGGGTGCCATCGGCGTCATAACAATGCCGCGTCCACCGGGAGCGAGAATCCGATGGAGCTCGCTCATCGCGCGCGAGTCGTCAGACACATGTTCAAGTACGTGAGAACAAATGAAGAAGTCGAAGGAGGCGTCTGCATAAAGGGGCATATCAGTGATATCGACGACGTCGTCGACGCCGTCCATCATTAGATCGGCGGTTCGGTGCTCGAAATCGGCACGGTTGCGCAGATACTCCGAAAGCGGAGCAGAGGGCGCAAATTCGAGTACCCGCTGAACTTCCGCGGCTGGCATGAAGCGGTCGAAATACAACCTGTAGAGGCGATCTCGGTCGGCGGCGCCACAAACCGGGCACAGGTAGCGGCGGTGATTCAGGGTCTCGAAGTCGTCTAAAGAGTATGGACAGCCGTACCCAGCCAACGTCCTGCCCAGCATGCGCGTGATGCTCTTGAAGCGGACGCGGTTCCCGCAGAGGTTGCACAGGCCGGAACCAACATGGATCACACGGCGGATGAAGCGGGCATCACCACGGCCCGCGACCGAACGAAGCATAGGGTCTCATTCAACAGCAAGCGGGACATCGACGTAGCCGAACGGCGACATCAAGCTGACGAGCACCTACTGGCGCCGGTTGACTCGAGCACTTAATTAGCCCCCGACGATCGGCGTCCCTGCGCGTAGCCCGCAACCGAAAAGGGGGCTAGTCTAGCCCGAACGGCGTGCGTTGATTTAGGTGGTTGCAGGATCTTTCGTGGCAAGCGAGAAAAAGTCGGTGCGAGTGGTTGTGATATCGCGCGTTTGAAATCCAGCGAAGTGCAGCATCTGTTCAATCAGTTGCGGGTCGAAGATATGGTGGTGCAAGGTGCGGTTCTGAAAATTTTTCAAGCTTCTGCTTCTGAACTGCTCCAAGTCACCGGCGGGTGGGTCCATGGCTAGGTCGTGCAGCGCCAAGATCTCATCCAAGTGAGTGAGATCATCCTCCTGCGTATTCCGTCGGTAGTCGTCCAACAAGTGCTCGAACTTCGTGACGGGACGCCGATGGTCGAAGTTACTGTCTTTGTTCGGAAGGACGAGGATAATCACCCCCCGCTGTTTGATCACTCTTTTCCACTCTAGAAGTGCTTTCAGCGGATTCGCGACGTGCTCCAAACAATTCGACGAAAGCAGGAAATCGTATCGTTCGGCTTCGATCTCGCTCAAATCCGTTGCATCGGTGATGAATTGATGACCGGCCTTCGTGTGATAGTACTTGAAAGTGTTGCCGGCGGCGATGCTTCCTTCCCAGATAGTGTCGGTTGCGAAATTGACCCCATCCAACATCTGCACCGCTTGATAGAGAGGTAGCACCGTCTTGAACAACGTACTCGGCCCGCCGATTTCTATACCGCTTTTTCCCTCCACTGCGGCGCGGTATTCCTGATAAACCGGCAGGCGCGACATGCCATACTTCAGCGTATAGGAAGCGTCGACCGCGGACTGCGGCACGAATCTTTTCATCGCCTTCAGCATTTGCATCCTTTTCGATTACGTCACCTGAAGCGGCGTTCGGAGCCGTCACTGGGTCGCCTCGGTACACCGAGCACCCCCGCCGGCCGCGCCGTTTGTCAGTAGTGGGCCCAGCGTATCCGCTAGCACCTCGATGGGAGCCCAAATCATTAACTCTGCAACGACGCTCTCGTCTTCCGTCAACAGTCGCGCCTGGGCGGGAAGTTGTCTTAGCGGCTCTTTCTTGCACTAGTCTGGCTCGGCGTGATTGCCGTCGAAGGTGTATCTCGGGCCGAGGGCCATCCTCCCGGCGATAACCGCCGGTTCGACATCCAGGGGCTTCGTGCTGTAGCGGTCCTCTTGGTCGTGGCCTATCACGGCGGGTTCGCGGTGCCAGGTGGATTCGTCGGTGTTGACGTCTTCTTCGTCATTTCCGGCTTCGTGATCACCGGGATGATCGACCGAGAGCATCAAGCAACCGGGCGTTTCCGGTTCGGCCGTTTCTACCTCAGGCGGTTCAAACGCCTGACACCGGCTCTATCGCTGATGGTTGCCGTGACGGTGGTGCTGGCGTTTTGCCTCCTGTCCCCGTTTGTCATCCAGGAGGTCACCGCCCAGACGGGCCTGGGGGCGATGCTCTTGGTTGCGAACTTTGCGATCGCTCAGAACACGGGCGGCTATTTCGATGCAGCGGCTGAACTCAACCCGCTGCTGCACACATGGTCATTGTCCGTAGAAGAGCAGTTCTACCTTGCATTTCCTGCCATCCTGCTGCTCGGTTGGGTGCTCACCCAACGCGGACGGCGAGAGATACCATGGACGATAGTCCTTGTCAGTGTGGCGGCCCTCATATCTTTCTCGTTGGCCATGGCGGGACCCGATGCACTTGGTTCATCGTCGGCGAAGTTTCTTGTGGGTTTCTACGGCCCTGTTTCCCGCGCGTGGGAGTTCGGAGTGGGCGCCCTTCTTGCCTACTTCACCGCGAAACATGCTTTGCAATCTGACAGGCATGCCCAGTACCTCGCCTGGTTCGGCGCGGTGCTTCTCGTCGCTTCTGCGTCGCTTATCAACGGCCACACGCCCTTTCCCGGGCCATGGACATTGCTTCCCGTCGTCGGGACACTTCTGCTGATCGCCGCTGGCACCCACCGGACGCCGATAGTAAGTCGCGCTCTTGCACTGCCCGCCGTAGTCAAGATTGGAGATTGGTCCTACTCGATCTACTTGTGGCACTGGCCTTTTCGAGTCTTCGCCGATCACCTGTGGCCGGAAGTAGCGTATGCAGTTCCCCTGGCAACAACCCTGTCCGTCCTCCCCGCGGTCGCGTCCTATCGATGGCTTGAACAACCGTTTCGACGACTGCGCCCACTGTCGCGTAGCCGCACTACCGCGCTCATCGCCGCTGTGCTCTGCCCATCCCTCCTGCTTGCAGCGGGCTTGCATGTCGGCGCCAATGATTACTGGAAGCCGCGATATGAGTCCGGCGCCGTACCTGTTGCGCATCCGGGAGACATCGAGTGGACGGACTTCTACGCGTACCTGCGCGATACCTACTACCCATGCTCGGATCAGGCACTACGAGATATTGCCTACGACTGGGAAGGGATCACTCGCTGCCGGCAGTCCAAGCCGGGGACTCACATCGATGTCGCCGCCGTCGGCGATAGCCATGCCGAGCAATTGTTCCTGGGTTTGGCCGAGGCGCTACCCGATAAGAATGTCGTGTACTACATCAGGGAACTTCCCGTCAGATCCATCCAGGGTATGGATCTGATCATCGACCATGTCGCGTCAGATCCGACGATCAAGACGGTGATCGTGACTGCGGAGTGGTCTTTCCGCGGTGTACCGGATCAATTGGCGAAGACTCTTGAGGCCTTCACTTCGCAAGG